>JBDLIA010000253.1 GCA_039715185.1 Gemmatimonadota bacterium | reverse complement strand
TCGACCAGACCTTCTGCACTGGCAAGTTCGGCTGGTCGAAGGCGCTGCTGCTGCTGCGGGTCGCGATGCCGGAGACCGAGGCCGACTGGATCGACAAGGCGAAGGAGGTCGACTGCCGGGAGCTCCGGAGCATGGTGCGTCGCGCGAAGAAGGGGGAGCGGCCCGGCGGAGGGACGGGTGACGGGGAAGACGGCGGGAAGGGCGGCGGGGGCGGCGGTCTGCCGACCTTGACGTTCCGGATCGCGGCCGAGGTCGACGCGGTCGGCTACGAGGAGTGGACGCAGGCGAAGCGGAAGCTGCAGGCGGAGACCGGCTCGGCGATGAGCGACGAGGACGCGGTGCGGGCGATGGCGCAGCTGGTGCTGAGCACCAGGCCGGACGGGAGCGTGCCGGGTCGGGAGCGGGTCGAGGAGTCGATCTACAAGGTGGTGGTCGAGGCGGAGCGCGCGGACGTCCGCGCGAACGTCCGCGCGGATGACGCGGACGAGCCGGCGCCGGCCGCGGAGGTGGCGGCGGCCGCGAGCGACGGGTCGGTGTCGGACGCGGTCCGGGAACGGGTCCTCGCCCGCGACGGGCATCGCTGCAAGCACTGCGGCCGCAAGGGCTACCTGCACGTCCACCACATCCTGTGGGAGGGGCGCGGCGGCAAGGGCGTGGCGAGGAACTTGACCTCGCTCTGCTCGTCATGCCACGGGCTGGTGCACGACGGGCTGCTGTTCGTCGAGGGCGTGCCGGGGAAGGACCTGCGGATCACGCCCCGGGCCGGGATGCCGGCCGTCGGCGGGATCCAGGTCTCGTTGACCGGCGAGCCCCCGACCATCGAGCCGGTGGCGCGACTGCTGACCACCGACGACATCCCTGACCAGATCGACTTCGCGTGGCTGCGCAGGCACGCCGACCAGATCGGGTGGACACAGGACGGCTCGCTCGAGCTGAAGAAGCCGCGCGTGGCTGCGCGCGCGGGCGTGACCCGGCACGCTCCTTGCGGAACTGCGTTGCGTCTG
>JBDLIA010000252.1 GCA_039715185.1 Gemmatimonadota bacterium | reverse complement strand
CACACCGGCCGTGATCCCGGCGCAACACCTGGCGCCGGGTCTTGGGTCGAATCGCTTGCGTCGCGCGCGTCGCGGAGTCGCTGCCATCGACCCGACCAAGATGTTGGGCATCGCAGTTGGCGCACTCGAGCATCGAGCGGTCGACCTCGACCAGCTCGCCCTTGCCTTGCACGAAGCCCCGCTCGCAGCTCGCGCACACGGTGACCGCGATCTGATACGAGCTGCGTCCCACGTCGGTCGGCCCGCCGAGCACGTAGCGCGCGACGCTCGCGATCAGCGCGTCGTCGTCCAGCGACTCGCCGACGTCGTCTTCGACCCGGGCGCGGGCCTCGCGAAACAGCGCCCAGGTCGCGGCCGAGACCTCGAACCGCAGCCGCCGCCGCTTGGCGCCGGGCTCGACCGGGCTGTTGGGATCGTCACCCAAGCCGCGACCAGACACCTGCGCCTCGATCTGGCGCGCCGTCTGGCCCCGGGTCGCCGCGAGCCACACCTCTTCGGTGTCGGCGACAGCCACCCGAGACAGCTCGCGCGCCGCGCTCCAGCAAAGCTGCCCGTCGCGCAGCGCCTCACTGATCTGCGGCAACTCGACGAGCGCCCTGGCGACCCGCAACCGCTCTTCGGCCTGCCGCGGCCCGTAACCGAACAGCCGCTCGAGATACTCGCGCAGCGAGCCAAAGCCGAGGTGCTCGTGGACCCGGGCACGATCGGCTTTAATCAGCCAGCCCGCTTCCTCGAAGTCGGCCGCGGCGCGCGTGGCCGCCAACTCGACGAGCCGCTCATGAATCTGTTGCCATTGCTGCTGTGTGCTCACGTAGATCTCCTCAGCGGTGAAGAGTCGACGCCTCAAGTCGGCGCCGACCAGCAGCGTCCAGCGCGAAAACTCCCCGCGCGACGCCCGTCCGCACCACCTTCATAGCACGGAGGTTTTCGGACCTCGTGAGCCGTCCGTGGTCGCCGTCTACGCGACCTCGCCTCGATTTTTCGCGCCTCACCTCGTCGAGGCCGACA
>JBDLIA010000251.1 GCA_039715185.1 Gemmatimonadota bacterium | reverse complement strand
GCGAGTTCTTGCCCACAGCCGAGACCACCCTCACCGAACCAACCACGGGCTCCGGCCGGGGCCGGAACCTACGGCCGGCACCTCCCGGCCTCCGCCGCGGCTCGGCTGTGGACAAGGGGCGTCGGGGGCCGCGCTCGCGTCGACGACCGGCGAGTTTTTTTCACTGTGCTACGACATTTTTTTCGAATTCGTTTGACACGTTTTCGGAAAGACCGGTCCGAAAACGGAAGGGCGGTGCGAGCTGCTCGTGTCGTGCGATGAGAGCGCGTGTGTCGAGACAAATCGTTTTTCGCGAGTCGATTCGAATCGAGAGGGCGAAACGCGGCGCAGCGTCGAGCTCAGCGATGATCGTCTCGGCCAAAAAGGTGCGTGGTACGAAAAGAATATGATGCACGCGAACAACTCCTCGACGCCCGAAAACAAAGTCGACCTCGAGTCGATGGGCGACGAAATCGCGCGGCTCTCGACCGCGATCGATCAGGCGACCCACCGGCAGCTGTCGCTGCTTCGCGACTTCGACGCGGGCGGCGGCTGGGCGATCCCAGGCGCAACGAGCTGCGCGGCGTGGCTGTCGTGGCGAACCGGGCTGACGCCGGGTCCGGCGCGGGAACGGATGCGGGTGGCGCACAAGCTGGGCGCGCTTTCCAAGATTGACGCGGCGTTTGCCCGGGGCGAGCTTTCGTACTCGAAGGTGCGGGCGCTCACCCGGGTCGCCGACCCCGAGAGCGAGCAGGAGCTTCTCGACTACGCACGCCTGATGACCGGCGCCGAGCTCGAGAAGCTGGTGGCCGGCTTGCGGCGTCAGAAGATCGCAAATGCCAGCGACGGCGGCGAGCCGGTCGAGCCCGAGCGCTTCTACCGCCAGCGGACCACCGACGAGGGGATGGTTCGAGTCACGATGCAGCTCACCGCCGACGAGGCCGCGCGCGTCGAGGCTGCCCTGGACGCCGCCGCCGACAAGCGCGGGCAGCGAGTCGAGGCGCTGGTGACGATGGCCGATGAGCGTCTCCGCG
>JBDLIA010000250.1 GCA_039715185.1 Gemmatimonadota bacterium | reverse complement strand
GCCGCTCTCCGCTCACGGCGCGCCGCTCTTCTGGGAGGAGGACTCCCGGGCCTCCGCCAGAAGCGCCAAGACCTCCGCGTCGGTGGTCTGGCGGAAGTCTCGGTACCAGGCGCCTACCGCGTCCAGGTAGGGCGTCTCCACGACGCACACCACCGCCTCTACGGTCCGGCGTAGCGCCTCCGCGGTATCAGTCGCGGCGACCGGCACCGCCACCACGATTGCCGCCGGCTGGTCGACACGCAGCGCCTCGATGGCCGCGCGGATGGAGGCGCCCGTCGCGATGCCGTCGTCGACCAGGATCGCCGTTCGCCCCCGCATCGTCGGCGGGGCGTATTTCCCGTCGTACTCCGCCTGCCGCCGCTCCAACTCCTGCGTTTCCCTGAGGACGACGCGGTCGACGGCCTCCGACGGGACGCCGATCCGCTCGATCAGGTCGTCGTCCAGCACGCGGATCCCGCCCGCGGCTATGGCCCCCATGGCCAGCTCCTCGTAGTTGGGAACGCCGAGCTTGCGCACCAGAAACGGCGCCAGCGGGGCGTCCAGCGCGCGGGCGACCTCGTAGCCCACCGGGACTCCGCCGCGCGGCAATGCGAGCACCACCGGGTCGGTCAACTCGCCGTGGCGCGCCAGGCGCTCGGCTAGCTGCCGCCCCGCGTCCCTGCGATCTTCGAAGCCGGTCTCGAGCATGAAAGGCACCTCCGGTTGCGGGCCGGGACCCATCGGCAAGGTACGACGGGCCGTGCCGCTCCGCAGCCGGGAAACGACCGTGCTAACGTAGTCGATGTCCCCGCACTGCCGGCCCGAAGTCCAACTTCGAAACGGACTTACGCTCGTCGTCGCCACGGCGCCACACGTCTCCGCGGATCGGGGATGTGACGCGCGCCGGTTATCGCTCGTCCTTATCGTCAGGCCCCTCTCCCCTGCGGCGATAGTTATGGAGGGCCCGACGATGGGAACGGGGTTGGTGGTACGTCTGTGGCGCGACGAAAGCGGGCAGGACATCGCGGAATACGCGTTGCTC
>JBDLIA010000248.1 GCA_039715185.1 Gemmatimonadota bacterium | reverse complement strand
GAAGATCCACTTCCGAGACACGATGCGCGGCGGCAAGTTCCTCAATGTCTGGCGCATGGCCGAGCTGCACGCCAAACAGGCCCCCGAGCGCGTGCGCGAGCTCGAGGAGTGGGGCGCGGTCTTCGACCGCACCAAAGACGGGCTGATCAACCAGCGGAACTTCGGCGGGCACCGCTACCCGCGGCTGGCCCACGTCGGCGACCGCACCGGGCTCGAGCTGATCCGCTCGCTCCAAGATCACGGTGTGCACCAGGGCATCGATTTCCACATGGAGTGCACGGCGCTCAAGCTGCTCGAGGACGGCGGTCGCATCGCCGGCGTCGCCGCGTACTGGCGCGATACCGGACGGTTTCTGCTGATTCGATGCAAGGCCGTGATCCTGGCGACCGGCGGCGGCGGTCGCGCGTGGCGGGTGACCAGTAACTCCTGGGAGTACACCGGCGACGGCCTGGCGCTCGCTTACGACGCCGGCGCCGAGCTGATGGACCTGGAGTTCACGCAGTTTCACCCCACCGGCATGGTGTGGCCGCCGTCGGTTCGCGGAACTCTCGTCACCGAAGGCGTTCGCGGGGACGGAGGCATCCTCAAGAACAGCAAGGGCGAGCGCTTCATGTTCGATTACATCCCGGAGCGTTTCGCTTCGGAGACGGCGGACACGAAGGAGGAGGCCGAGCTGTGGATGCGCGGCGTCGAGGGCGCGCGGCGTCCTCCGGAGCTGCTCACCCGCGACGTGGTCGCTCGGGCGATTCGCGCCGAGGTAGCCGCCGGGCGGGGCTCGCCTCGCGGTGGTGCATTTCTCGACATCGCCAGTCGGCGCGACGCGGATTTCATCAGGCGCAAGCTGCCGTCGATGTATCACCAGTTCAAGGAGCTGGCGGAGGTCGACATCACGAAGGAGCCGATGGAGGTCGGCCCGACCCTGCACTACTTCATGGGCGGCATTCGTGTCGACGCCGACAGCCAGGAGACGCGGGTTCCGGGCCTGTTCGCCTGCGGCGAGTGCGCCGCTGGCCTGCACGGCGCCAACCGCCTGGG
>JBDLIA010000247.1 GCA_039715185.1 Gemmatimonadota bacterium | reverse complement strand
CCCACGAGTCCACGGCGAGGATGATGTCCGCGTACTCGCAGCTCCCCGTCCACCACCACTCGTTCACGATCACTGCGTCGATCATCCGTTTGCTCTGGAACTTCGCGCGGTAGGCGGGGTGCCGGAGCAGGTTCATGACCACGTCGTAGTGGCCCTTGGCGTTTCCGAGCAGCGAGTTCGAGGCCGAGAACCAGAGCTGCTTCGTGGGCAGCGGCATGTGGCTCTTGCCGTTGTAGACGTTGCCGTGGACGTCGAGCGGCGTGTCCCCGTGGCTGTAGAAGTGGGCCGACTGCATGCGCGTGGTGGAGCGCACCCGGGCCGGCTTGTTGGGATCGAGCTCGGGGTCGAAGGGGTCCTCGGCCATGTACTGGGGGATGCCGTTGAAGTAGGCGGCCCGGTAGTTTCCGGCGTAGCTCCCGACGTTGCCGCCGCGGAAGCCGACGTTGCGCGTGAGGCTCGCCACCAGGAAGATGGCCCGGTCCTTCTGGTCCGCGTTGAACATCTGGTTCGGACCCATGCCCACGGTGAAGAGCACGCCCTCGGGGTTCGCCGCGCACTGCTGCGCCACGCTCTTCACCGCGCTGGCCGGCGCCCAGGTGACCTTCTCGACGTTCTCGAGCGACCAGGTGTCGCGCAGGTGTTGGGCGACCAGGTCGAAGACGGGCCGGAGCTCCACCGTGGCACCGCCGATCTCGGCGCTGAAGCGCCCCTCGAGCGCCGGGTCCACCGCGCGCTCGAAGAAGAACTTGCCGATGTCGTCGCGCGAGACCGGAGCCGGGGCGCCTGTCACCGTGTCCCAGACCACGAAGTCGCCCCACTCCTCTCGCATCTCCTCCGCCACCACGGGATGCCCTTCGTTGGTGGCGTAGGGGGCGACCTTCTCGCCGGGCTTCAGCACGCGGGTGCGCTTCAGGGCGGCATTGCGGTAGTCCGGGATCACGTCTGCGGCACGCAGCAGCTCCCCGGTGTCCATGCGGACCAGCAGCGGCAGGTCGGTGTGTCCCTTGACGAACGCGTCGTCGTAGAGGCCCTCGTCGATGA
>JBDLIA010000246.1 GCA_039715185.1 Gemmatimonadota bacterium | reverse complement strand
CCGTCGGATACCAGAGCCCGAACCGGCCCCGCCCCCTATCCGGGGAAGCCGGTCGCCACGGACGGCACGGGCGCCGTGGTCCACGTGGAGACGTCGGCCAGCGAGGGAGCGGGCGCCTATCCGATCACGCCCTCCACCCAGATGGGCGAGGGATGGGCTGCCGCGATGGCCGCCGGGAAGACGAACGTGAACGGCAAGCCGCTCATCTTCTTCGAGCCGGAGGGAGAGCACGCCGCCGCCGCCGTGACGGCTGGTATGAGCATGACCGGCCTGCGCGCGACGAACTTCTCGAGCGGACAGGGGATCGCGTACATGCACGAATCCCTGTACGCGGCCACCGGCAAGCGCCTCACCTACGTCCTCAACATCGCGGCCCGCGCGATGACCAAGCACGCCCTCAACGTGCACGCCGGCCACGACGACTACCACGCCATCGACGACACGGGCTTCTTCCAGCTCTTCGCCAAGAACGTCCAGCACGCCGCCGACCTCACGGCGATCGCGCACCGGATCGCAGAACTCTCCCTCAACCCGGGAGCGGTGGCGCAGGACGGCTTCCTCACCAGCCACGTGATCGAGTCGATGCTCCTGCCCGAGCCGGAGCTGATCAAGGAGTACCTGGGCGACCCGTCCGACATCATCGACTCCGTGACGCCGGCCCAGCGCTTCACCTTCGGGGCCACACGGCGGCGCGTGCCGGAGATGTTCGACCTGGACTATCCCGCGATGCTGGGGGTCGTCCAGAACCAGGACAGCTACGCCCAGGGCGTGGCGGCGCAGCGCCCCTTCTACTTCGATCACATCCGCGACCTCACCGATCGCGCCATGCGCGAGTACGCCGAACTCAGCGGCCGGGAGTACGCGCGGGCCATGGGCTACCGGCTCGAGGACGCCGAGTACGTGCTGGCGGGCCAGGGCTCGGTGGTCTGGAACGCCGAGGCCGTCGCCGACTACCTGCGGGAGTCGAGGGGCCTCAAGGTCGGGGTCCTGGACGTGGTCATGTTCCGGCCCTTCCCGGCCGACCTCATCACCGCCATGCTCCG
>JBDLIA010000245.1 GCA_039715185.1 Gemmatimonadota bacterium | reverse complement strand
GCCGTAGCGGAACTCGGAGTCGTAGTCGTCCTCCAGTACCAGGGCCCCGGACCGTCCGGCCCAGCGCAGCAGCGCGTGCCGCCGCTCGATCGACAGCACCGCCCCGGTAGGGTAGTGGTGGGACGGAGTGACGTAGACCGCGCTGGCCGGTCCCTCCGGGAGCTCGTCCACGCGCAGGCCCGCGCGGTCCACGGGGGCCACCACGAACGTCGCGCCGCGGGCCGCGAAGGCGTGGCGCGCGTCGGGGTAGTGGGGCTCTTCCAGGGCGACCACGTCCCCGGGGTCAAGAAGCACGCGCGCGATCAGGTCGAGCGCCTGCCGCGTACCCTGCACGATCACCACGTCCTCCCAGCGACAGCGGACGCCCCGCGAAGAGCGCAGGTAGTCGGCGACGGCGCGGCGCAACTCGGGGGCGCCGGCGGCGGGCCCGTAGGCCCCACGCGCCAGCTCGCGGCCCAACGTGCGCCGCCAGAACCGATCTCCGAACTCTCCGGGCCTGAGCTGCCCGACGGTGAAGTCCCACCGCACGAACTCCCCCGCGTCGTCGGGCCCCGCGTCTGCCGCGATCAGCCGAGCTCCCTCGGCCGACCAGAGCGGCTGGAACGTCTCCGCAGCGGCCACATCCAGTTCGCGCGGCGGGCTCAGCGCCGCGCGGACGAACGTCCCCGACCCGGTTCGGCCTTCCACGAATCCCTCGGCGGTGAGCTGGTCGTACGCCGTGACGACCACGGTGCGCGAAACGCCCAACTTGGTGGCGAGCCGCCGGCTCGCGGGAAGGCGCGCGCCGCGGCCCAGGCGTCCGTCGCTGATCGCGGCCTTGAGGCCCTCGTAGAGCTGGCGATGGAGCGGGGCGCTCCCCCGGAATTCGACGAAAGGGACGGTCATGATTGGTCCTCTTGAATACTTCGATCTTGGCTATTGATAGCATACCGCTTCGTGCCCATCGTCCGCTAGCAGGTCGCTGAAAAAGGGGAGTGCGGCCGCGAGCAGGGGGCTTGCGGGCGTCCAGGGCAGGAACGACGAGGAGGCATAGCCTAAGCTATGGC
>JBDLIA010000244.1 GCA_039715185.1 Gemmatimonadota bacterium | reverse complement strand
CCTGCAGACGTCGCAGGACATCGTCGCGGAGCAGAACCGGATCGAGGGCAACCGGATAGGGCTGTTCATGGACAACGCCACGCGCAGCCTGTTCGCCCAGAACGCCGTGGCCGGAAACGGCATCGGCGTGGACATGCTGTCCAGCGCGGAGGGCAACCGCTTCGCGGAGAACGCCATCGTGGGCAACCGGACACCGGTGCGGCGCGCCGGCAGCGGCGTAAACGAGTGGGCCGTCGACGGCCGCGGCAACTACTGGGGCGAGGTGGGCCTTTTCGACGTGGACGGTGACGGCGTGGGCGATCGCTCGCACCGCGCCGGCGACCCGTTCGCTTCGCTGAGCGCGGGCAAACCGGCGCTGAGCCTGTTCCTGGGTACGCCTGCCGCGCGGGCACTGTCCTGGGCCGAGAAAGCGTTCCCGGTCTTCGACCTGGCGCACGTGGAGGATCCGCGGCCGCTGCTGCGGCCTCCGGAAGGCGTCCCGATCTCGACCGAAGCGCGGGCGCCCGGGTTCGCGGGCGACCTGCCGGCGCTGGCGCTGGCGGCGCTGCTGTTGGGGCTGGTGCCGCTCGGCCTGGGGCGCATCGGAAGGTGGACGCGGAGGACCGCGACGTGATCCGCTACACGGAGTTCACCAAGCACTACGGCCAGGTCGAGGCCGTCAAGGACCTCACGATGGAGGTCCGCGACGGGGAGACGCTGGCGCTGATCGGGCCCAACGGATCGGGCAAGACTACCTGTCTGAAGGGCGCGCTCGGGCTGGTGCGCCCCACGACCGGCTCCGTCGAGGTGGCGGGTCGCGACCCGTTCCGAGAGCCGGACGCGCGCGCCGCGATCGGCTACCTGCCGCAGCGGCTCGGCTTCCCCGAGGGCGCCACCGCGGAGGAGATTCTGCGCTTCCACGCTGGCTTGCGGGGCGCCGACGCCGCGCGGGTAGGAGATCTGCTGGACCGGTTCGGCCTCGCCGACGCGGGTTCCCGCAGGGCCGACACGTTCAGCGGCGGGATGCGCCAACGGCTGGGTCTCGCGGTCACGCTCGTCGGCGACCCCGAG
>JBDLIA010000243.1 GCA_039715185.1 Gemmatimonadota bacterium | reverse complement strand
GTCTGGATCTTCTTCATGCGCCAGATGCAGTCGGGCACGGGGCGGGCGATGGGCTTTGGCAAGTCGCGCGCGCGCATGCTGACCGAGCGCACGGGGCGCGTCACATTCGAGGACGTCGCCGGGGTCGAGGAAGCCAAGCAGGAAGTCGAGGAAATCGTCGAATTTCTGCGCGATCCCCAGAAGTTCCAGCGCCTGGGCGGAAAGATCCCCAAGGGCGTGCTGCTGGTCGGCCCGCCGGGCACCGGCAAGACCCTGTTGGCGCGTGCCATCGCCGGCGAGGCCAACGTCCCCTTCTTCACCATTTCCGGCTCAGATTTCGTCGAGATGTTCGTCGGCGTCGGCGCCTCGCGCGTGCGCGACATGTTCGAACAGGGCAAGAAGAACGCGCCGTGCATCATCTTCATCGACGAGCTCGACGCGGTCGGCCGCCATCGCGGCGCCGGCCTCGGCGGCGGCAACGACGAGCGCGAGCAGACGCTCAACCAGCTTCTGGTCGAGATGGACGGCTTCGAGACCAACGAGGGCGTCATCCTGATTGCCGCGACCAACCGGCCGGACGTGCTCGACCCCGCGCTGTTGCGGCCGGGCCGCTTCGACCGACAGGTCGTCGTGCCCAATCCCGACATCATCGGCCGAGAGAAGATCCTGAAGGTGCATCTGCGCCGGGTTCCGCTGGCGCCCGACGTCGACGCCAAAGTCATCGCCCGCGGCACCCCGGGCTTCTCCGGCGCGGATCTGGCCAATCTGGTCAACGAGGCCGCCCTTCTGGCCGCGCGCAAGAACAAGCGCATGGTCACGATGGCCGAGATGGAAGAGGCCAAGGACAAGGTCATGATGGGCGCCGAGCGCCGCTCCATGGTCATGACCGACGAGGAAAAGGAGGCGACCGCCTATCACGAGTCGGGCCACGCCCTGGTCGCCCTCCATGTGCCGGGACACGACCCGCTGCACAAGGTGACCATCATCCCGCGCGGACGGGCGCTGGGCGTGACCATGTCGCTGCCCGAGCGCGACCGCTACTCCTACTCCCAGAAGGAGCTGGAGGCGAAGCTCGCCATGATGTTCGGGGGCCGGGTCGCCGAAGAGCTGATTTATGGTCG
>JBDLIA010000242.1 GCA_039715185.1 Gemmatimonadota bacterium | reverse complement strand
GTTGTCGCCCTCGCGGTTGGCCGCCACGACGTCCACGTGGCCGTCGCCGTTCATGTCACCCGTGACGATCATCCACGGCTGCCCGCCCGCCGCCCAGGTGCCGTGCAGCGCGAGGCCACCGGCGCCGTCGCCCAGGAACACGATGACCTCGTCGCTGCGCCAGGCCCCGACGGCCAGGTCCACGTGGCCGTCGCCGTTCATGTCCCCGGTGGCGCACGTCTTCTCGGCGTTTCCGGGTGACGCGATCTGCGCCGTGCGCTCCAACCGCCCGCTGCCGTCCGCGGTGTTGAGTAACATCGCCACGTTGCCTCGGGTCTCGCGCGGGCCCTCGGACATGTTCACCGTGGCCACGTCGGGCCAGCCGTCGTGGTTGAAGTCGGCCGGACACACGCCGCGCACGTTCCTGCCGGCCGAGAACCCGCCGATGGACGTGAACGAGCCCTTGCCGTCTCCCGCGAACAGCGACACGAGATCGTTCTGGGCGTTGCCTACGACCAGGTCGGTGATGCCGTCGCCGTTGAAGTCGGCGCCCTCGTTGGGGCTCGGCCACGCGCCGTCGGGAATCTCCAGGACGGAGAACTGCTCGTAGTTGCCGGTGCCGTCGTTGAGCATGATGCGGACGTCGGCGGTGATCTCGTTGGGGATCGCCAGATCCGGGTAGCCGTCGCCGTTGTAGTCCCCGGCGTACGCGCCGTAGGGCTGGACGTGGCCCTCGTTCTCGTCCAGCAGAATGCGCTCGCCTAGTTCGATCATGTCCAGCGAACCGGCGCTGGGCGCCACCCAGAAGCCCCACGAGAAGCCCTTCTCCATGGGACTGCCGTCGGCGAGCGACACGCCCGCCTCGAGGGAGGCGCTCACCCACTCGCCGGCCTGGAACGGCGCCGCGGGCGCGAAGCGGATCGTCAGCCCTCCGCCCTCGAGCGTGACCTCACCCCGCGCGACCCCGCTCCAGCGCCCGAAGACGCTGAGCGACGCGGGGCGGAAGTCCTCGACCGACAGCGGCTGCGTCAGCGTCAGCTCCAGCGGATCCGCGCGGCCGGCTCCCACGACGTTGGGGGCGGGGCTGACCGCCGAGACGAACTCCGTGAGCGGGGCGACGG
>JBDLIA010000241.1 GCA_039715185.1 Gemmatimonadota bacterium | reverse complement strand
GCGCCGTTAGCTGCCAGTGGCCACGCGCAGGCCGAGCGTGACCGCTCCGTCCTTCGATCGACCGATGGCCAGCCCGACGCCTTCCGCCTCGACCCACCGCGGGACGCGGATCAAGTGCCCCGCGGCAAACCCTACAGCGGCGCCCGAGATCAGCCACCATTGGTCCAGGTTGCGCCCATCCCGGTCGCAGTTTCCCCAGATCGGCTTGCCGTTGCCCGAGCGGTCCACGATCTCGCAACCTTGCTTCTCGAAACTGTCCGAGGTCTCCCAGATGAGCCCGGCCAACAACGCAGTTCCCACCCCGATCGCCGCTCCCTTGATGGGGCCCCAGGGGCGAGTGCCGCGGCGCACGTCGATGCCGCCGATCCGGTCGAGGTGGATGGTCCGTGCATCTGCTCCGTCCGCTATGCGCAACTCCGGCCACTGGACCTCGAGAACGACCCCCTCATGGACGGCTCCCGACCCGTAGTGGACGCGTACGGTATCGCCCGAGGCGACTGTGGGCCTGGTCTGTTGGGCATGGGCGCCGAGCGGGCCGACGAGCGGAAGCGCCGTAACGGCGATGACGAGAGCGACAGTGAGGCGGCGCATGGTGTTCTCCCCGATGGAGCAACGTTCGTTTCGCTACCTCCAACTTGCCGGCGGCGATGACTGAACGAGCCGCGAGGAGTACGTAGGAGGGTGAGCAATACTACGTAGACGACCCATCGGACCAGCGGTACGGCGAGCGGTCGATCCCTAAGGCACGATCGCGTCCGCCTCGATCTCCACCAGGATCGCGTCGTCCACGAACCCCGCGACCTTGACCAGCGTCGTGGCGGGCCGGACGTCGGCGAACACCTCCCCGTGCGCGCGCGTGACCTGCTCCCAGTCGGCGTGCGCCGCGGTGAACATGCGCGTGCGCACGACGTGCTCCAGCCCCGCGCCGGCTTCCCCGAGCGCCCGCTCGATGATCTCGAAGCACATGAGCGCCTGCCGGTAGGCGTCGCCCGGGTGGGCGATGCTCCCGTCATCCGCGACGGGCGCCGTCCCGGCCACCGAGACGTGGCCTCCCACGCGCACCGCGCGCGAGTAGCCGGCTACGGCGGCCCAGGGGGCGCCGGTGGG
>JBDLIA010000240.1 GCA_039715185.1 Gemmatimonadota bacterium | reverse complement strand
TCTGTCCACGAAGCGCCGGGAGGCGGGTCGCTTCCCCTGGCCCGGCACGGCCGAGGCCGGCGACACGGTGACGTTGACTTCGGCACAGTTGTCGATGCTGATCGAGGGCATCGACTGGCGTGCACCCGAACGCCGATGGCGGCCCGCCGTGGCTGGTTAAGGCGAACGCGGTTGGTCGAAAAAATCAAGTAGAATCAACAAAATAACTTGGTCGAGACGCACCGAGAGGCTAGACTCCCTCATGCGATTCGATCTCAAGAACCTGCCCTCCGACATCGACCTTCTGCACCGATTGGTGCGCGACATGGCAACCGTCGTCGAGACCCGCGACAACGAAATCGAACGTCTCCAGCGCCTCATCAAACAGTTTCAGCGAAGGCAGTTCGGACGCCAGTCCAAGCGCCTCGATCCCGATCAACTGGCCCTCGGGCTGGAAGATCTCGATGCGGACGTCGCCCGCACCGAAGCTCACCAGGTGCCGCCGCCGGCGAGCGATGAGGATTCCGAGTCCCGGACCGCGTCCCGGCGCTCGACGCTTCCCGACCATCTGCCGCGGGATGATGTGAGGCTCGATGTGGAGAGCCATGACTGCCCGGGCTGCGGTGGCCGGCTTCACCCGATCGGCGAGGCCACGAGCGAGATGCTCGACTGTGTCCCGGCGCAGCTTCGCGTCGTTCGCATCCGCCGGCCCAAATACGGCTGCCGCGCCTGCGGCACGATCCATCAGGCGCCGGCGCCCGAGCGGCCCATTGCCAAGGGCCTGGCCACGCCGGGGCTCATCGCCCAGGTGCTGGTCAGCAAGTACTGCGACCACACGCCGCTTTATCGTCAGGCCCAGATCCTCGCCCGGCACGGCGTCCGGATCGAACGCTCGACCCTGGCGAGCTGGGTCGGCGGCGCCTGCTGGTGGCTGGAGCCGCTGCAGGCGCGGCTTGCCGCCCATGTCTTCGCGTCGGCCAAGCTGTTCGCCGACGACACACCTCTTCCGGTGCTCGATCCCGGCCGCGGCCGGACCAAGACCGGGCGGCTCTGGGTCTATGCGCGCGACGACCGCCCCTGGGCCGGGCCGGAACCGCCGGCCGCCGTCTACTTCTACAGCCCTGACCGCAA
>JBDLIA010000239.1 GCA_039715185.1 Gemmatimonadota bacterium | reverse complement strand
TCGACAACAACTACGCCAGCTTTGTAGGAGCGCCGGCGCTGGGCCGCGTCGCCACCGTGCGCCTGTCCTACTCCCACTAAGCTGCACGACGTGGGCGGCCCGCCGCCCCGAAGCAGACGGTCCGACGGGGCGCCCCTGGGCGCCCCGTCGCTCGTTTCAGGCAGAGCTTGCCGCACCCGTCTCTTTACCCGCGGTCGGCGCGAGCCTATTACCATTTCATGAGCAACTCCTGGAGTGCATCGGGAAGCGGGTCGGCGTGGCAGCGAATCCGAGGTCTACGCCTCGTGCTCGCCGCCGCTCTGCTCATCGTCCCGTCCACGGCCGGCGCTCAGGAGACTGACACTGACGCACTCGGGGCCCTGGAACAGCGGCTGTCCGAGGGTTATGCGCTCTCCGTAAGCCGTGCGATGGCCCGCGAACTCTCGCTCCACCCGGACCGGGCCACCCCGGACGAGCTGCTGCTGGCGGCGCGCGCTCACGCCGAAGCGGGTATGTGGAAAGTCGTCGACAGGCTGCTGTCTAATCGGCCGTGGCTGGACGGATTGGACGCGGGCGCCGGCCGCTTGCTCCAGGCTCGATCCGCTCAGGAGCAGGGCCGCCACGAGGAAGCGGACGGCCACTTCGCCCGCTTCGCAGCCTCGGCCGCATCGCGCAGGTCGCCGCCGTCAGCGGAGATTCACGTTCTGTGGGCCAGGAGCCTGGCTGCGCTGGGGCGTCACGGGGAGGCGGCCCGGCGATATGAGGACGGCGCCGTAGACGCTCCGGGGATCGCCAATTGGCTGAGACTCAGCGCCATGCAGGAACTGGCGCAGGAGGGCGATGTCGCTCCGCTCGTGGCCCTGGCTGCTCAGATGGGCCGCGGTTCAGTGGTGCCTCGTGATTCGATCTGGCTCACCGCTGCTACCGCAGCGTTCCGTGCCGGCGAGACGGACCTGGGTATGCGGTTCACCGATTCTCTCACTATCCGGGCCAGGACGCGTCTGGCGGGCGAGTGGATTGCCCCAGCACTGCTCGCGGACAGCGATACCGTCTCCGCGCGGTCCGTGCTGGACCAGGCGCTGAGAGTCGGTGGTGGGGGCGGCGCGGTCGGTGACCTGATCCTTGCCCTGGA
>JBDLIA010000238.1 GCA_039715185.1 Gemmatimonadota bacterium | reverse complement strand
CGGCGCCGCGGCGGTGCTCGTGAAGGGCGGGCAGCTTCCCGGCGAGGAGGCGGTCGATCTCTTCTACGATGGCGCCGCGTTCGTGCGCCTGGCCGCCCCCCGCATCGACACCCCCCACACCCACGGGACGGGCTGCACCTACTCGGCTGCCATTACAGCGCTTCTCGCTCGCGGCGAGACGCTGGTCGATGCTGTGCGCCAGGCCAAGGACTTCATCTCGCGCGCCATCGCCAGCGCCCCCGGCCTCGGCCATGGCCACGGCCCGGTCGATCACTGGGCGTAGAGAGCGCGGGGCGAGGCTCTAGTTCGGACTCGTCACCCAGGTGATGTTCGCGTCGGCGACGGGGGGCATGCTGTCTGCCAGGACGGCGAGGCTGCGAGCGACCTTCCCTGCGAGATCCCGGAACGCCTGAGCGGCAGCGGAATCCGGAGCGTGAACGAGAATCGGTCGACCCGCATCCCCTCCCTCGACGATCCGCGGGTCGATGGGGACCTCACCCAGAAAGGCGACGTCCAGCTCCTCGGCAGTCCGCTTTCCTCCCCCTTCGCCGAAGAGGTAGTACTTGCGGTCCAGGAGATCCGGCGGCGTGAAGTACGACATGTTCTCGATGATGCCCAGGACCGGCACCTCCACCTTCTCGAACATCTTGAGCCCCTTGCGGGCGTCGATCAGCGAGAGATCGTTGGCGGTCGTCACGATGACGGCGCCCGAGAGCGGCGCCTTCTGGGTCAGCGTGAGCGCCGCATCGCCGGTGCCCGGCGGCATGTCGATCACGAGGTAGTCGAGCTCGCCCCATTCGACGTCGCTCAGGAACTGGCTGACGAGCCCGTGCACCATCGGGCCCCGCCAGATCACCGGGGAGTCCTCGTTGACCAGGAAGCCCATCGACATGAGCTTCAGGCCGTAGCCCTCGTGGGGGAGAATGCGCTTGTCCAGGGAGCGCGGCCGGCCGGTCACCCCCGTGAGCAGGGGCAGGGAGGGGCCGTACACGTCGGCGTCCATCACGCCCACGGCGGCGCCTGCCTCCTGGAGCGCGAGCGCGAGATTCACGGCCGTCGTGCTCTTGCCGACGCCGCCCTTGCCCGAGGCCACGGCAATCGTGTTCCTCACACCGGGGAGGATCTCGGA
>JBDLIA010000237.1 GCA_039715185.1 Gemmatimonadota bacterium | reverse complement strand
GGACCGCGGGGGCACGGTGAGACGGAATCGGTTTCTCCCATCCCCTCCAGGTCCGGTGCTTGCCGCGGGCCCCAGCAAACGTCGGCCCTCCCGTATCTCCCACCCGCCCGCGGGAAGTACCGGACGAGAGGCAGCGCGCACCCGCAGCTCTCAGTCTCCGCGACTCCACCGCGCGCTCCCCGCAAACCGCCCCATGGCTCCGTTGCCCGGCACTCACGGGCTTCCGCCCGCGGTCGACTCCGGTGTCTCCACTCGCGGAGAGGCTCCGGGGCGAGCCGGGTACATCACCGTACGGGCATGGGAAAGAGGGCGAAGCCAGGCGACAAAGGCGCCGTTGACGCTTGTCCTCCGCCCCATTGCGTGTCAACCAAGGGGCCAGCACGGGGAGGACAACAGCGGGACGATGCAGATCAGCGGACTCGTCCTTTTCTTGAGCGAGGACGCGGCGAGCGCGACGGAGGCACTGACAACGCTCCGGGCGCGGGTCGACCTCGAGTTCGGGGCGGCGGCGGCTCCACGCCGGGTGCCCGCGGTCCTGACGGCGCCGACTTCCGGCGCGAGCAAGGACGCGATCCGCGCGTTCGAGGCGCTCGCCGGGGTCGAGCGCGTTGAGGTGGCCTTCATCGCCTTCGAGGACGAGGAACACACGGAGCACGGACGAGAGGACGTGAGATGCAGCTAGGTCGGCGTAGCTTTCTGACGGCCGCGGCCATGGCCGCGGCGAATTCGGCCGCAGGCATGAGCGGGAGCACTCTGGGTGCCGTTGCAAAGGCGAGTGGTTTCGGGGTCGCGTGGGACAAGGCGCCGTGCCGCTTTTGCGGGACCGGCTGCCACGTCCAGGTCGGAGTCGAGGGCGGCAAGGTCGTCCGGCTGGAGGGAGATCCGGATCATCCGGTGACCCGCGGGTTTCTGTGCTACCGCACCAACCGCTTTCTCGCCCGGCAGAACGACTTCAGCCAATCTTCTCTTTGATGCGCGCCGACTTACCGCTGCGCTCACGCAGGTAATAGAGCTTGGCGCGACGAACATCGCCGCGACGCTTGCGCGTGATGCTGGCCTGGCTTGCCTTCTCACGCTATCAGGGACATTGAATATCCGAATTAGCTGGTTGAGATAAGTCGACTTGCTACCTTC
>JBDLIA010000236.1 GCA_039715185.1 Gemmatimonadota bacterium | reverse complement strand
GTGCAGCGTGGATTGGGCCTTGTAGGCGCGCTGATAGAAGTTGTGCCCCAGCTCGTGGTGCACCGTCCGGAAGTCGTCGCCGTTGACCTTCGTGCACATCTTTATGCGCACGTCGTCCTTGTCGTCCAGATCCCAGGCCGACGCGTGGCAGACCACCTCGCGGCCCTCCGGCTTCACGATCTGCGAACGCTCCCAGAAGCTCTCGGGCAGCGGCGCGATGCCGAGCGAGGTGAAGAACGCCTCGCCGGTCCTGACCATCTGCTCTGGCGTGTATCCGTTCCGAACCAGGATCGCGTCCAGGTCGACCGGCTCTCCCGCGCCCGCCGGCGCGACCATGTCTCCCAGCGCGGTCCAGCTCTGCGCCCACATGTTGCCCAGGAGGTCGGCCCGAATCGGCTGATCCAGCGGGACGACGTCGTCCCCGTAGCGCTGGTTCAGCGCGCCCCGCACGTAGCAGTGGAGGCCGTCGTAGAGTGGCCGCACCTGGCCCCACAGGCGGTCCACCTCCTGGGCGAACTCGTCCGGATCCATGTCGTAGCCGGAGCGCCACATCTCGCCCACGTCGGCGAACCCGAGCTCGCGCGCACCGGCGTTGGCGATCTCGACCTCGCGCACGAAATCCGCCTTCATCGTCTTGGCGTGATCGCGCCACTTGGTCCACACCTCCTCCAACTGCGCCGGGTCACGGAGCTGGCGCATCAGGACCTCGGTTTCGTCCTGCGGCACCGTCTGGCCCCCGAACTCGATCTTGCCCGTGGAATACCCCGTGTTGAGGCGCGTGGTGATCTCCGCGAGCTCGGCGGCCGCTCCTTCGGTCGTCGGGGCGGGCAGGGTGATCCCCGTTCGGATCATGGTCATCTTGCGCGCCTGCTCCGCGGGCAGATCGAGTCCCTCGTATCGCTTCGACTCGTTGGCGAAGTCCACGGCCGCCTTGGTGAGCTTCTCGCTCATGCGCGTCGCGAGCCAGTTCGAATCGAAGCCGATGTTCGTCTCCTGCATCCAGTAGACGCGGTTCGCCTCTTCGTTCAGGTCGGCGTATGCCGCCTCGACGCCGGCGATGAAGTCGGCCGCGGTGACGCCGCCGGCGGGCGCCTCACCCTGAGGAGCGCAGGCGGCGATGGCCGGGAGGAGGACGGCGA
>JBDLIA010000235.1 GCA_039715185.1 Gemmatimonadota bacterium | reverse complement strand
TGGATCGCGGGCCACAGCATCGCCAAGGACCCCGAGGCCGCGAAGCCGCTCACCGCCTACATGGCGCAGCGCTTCGGGCTGTACGAGGACCTGACCGTCGCCGAGAACCTGGAGTTCTACGCCGACCTCAACCGCGTCCCCCGCGCCGAGCGCGCCGCGCGGCTCGAGCGGCTGTATCGCTTCTCCCGCCTGGACGAGTTCAAGGACCGGCTGGCGGGCGCGCTGTCGGGCGGCATGAAGCAGAAGCTCGGGCTGTCCGCCGCGCTCATCCATCAGCCGACGCTGCTCCTGCTGGACGAGCCGACCTTCGGCGTCGACCCCATCTCGCGCCGCGACCTGTGGCTGATCATCCACGAGATGGTCCACGAGGGCGTGACCGTGATCGTGTCGACGTCCTACCTGGACGAGGCGGAGCGCTTCGACCGCGTGGCTCTGCTGCACGACGGACGGCTGCTGGCGCTGGACTCGCCCGCGGCGCTGATCGAGCGGCACCCGGGCCGGCTCTACCGGGTCCGGACCTCCTCCACGCGCGCCGACCGCGACCGGATCCGGGCGCTGCCCGGCGTGAGGAGCGCGCTGCTGTTCGGGGACCATCTGCACGTCTCCCTCGCCGAGGAAACCGACTGGCCCGATGTCGCCGCCGCGCTGGCCGGCGCCGGCGTGTCCGTGCTGGACGCCGAACCCTCGCCGCCGAGCCTCGAGGACCTGTTCCTCGACCTCGTCGCCGAAGAGCCCGAGCCGGCGAGCGCGGCATGAGCGAGCCGACCGCCCCCGCCATCGACGTCCGCGGCCTCACCCGCCGCTTCGGCGACTTCACCGCCGTGGACGACGTCACGTTCTCCGTCGCCCGGGGCGAGATCTTCGGCTTCCTGGGCCCCAACGGCGCGGGCAAGACCACCACCATCCGCATGCTGACCGGGCTGCTGACGCCGACCGAGGGGCACGGCGTGGTGGCCGGCGTGCGCATCCCCGAGGAGCGCGCCGCGGTGCGCTCCCGCATCGGCTACATGTCCCAGAAGTTCTCGCTCTACGGCGACCTGACGGTCGACGAGAACCTGGAGCTGTTCGCGGGGCTGTACGGCGTCACGGGCGCCGCCGCCGAAGAGCGGCGCGACTGGGCGCTCCGCACCGCCGGCCTCGCCGACGAGCGCGAC
>JBDLIA010000234.1 GCA_039715185.1 Gemmatimonadota bacterium | reverse complement strand
ATTGACGGCAGCCATGGCGAGGGCGGCGGCCAGCTGGCGCGTCTGGCCATGGCCCTGGCCGCGGTAACCGGCCGCACCATCCGTCTGCGCAATATCCGGGCAGGACGCGCGAGACCGGGCCTCGCCGCCCAGCATCTGGCCGCGGTGCGGGCAGTGGCCGCCCTCAGCGGCGGCAAGTTGGAAGGGGCGGCACTCGGCGCCACCGAA
Source organism: Gemmatimonadota bacterium (assembly GCA_039715185.1). NCBI lineage: Bacteria > Pseudomonadati > Gemmatimonadota > Gemmatimonadota bacterium. Next base: position 962 of record JBDLIA010000234.1, on the reverse strand, counting down.
CTGGAATTCCACCCCGGTGCTATCCGCGGCGGAGACTACCGCTTCGAGGTGGGCACGGCGGGCAGCATCGCCCTGGTGCTGCAGGCGGCGCTGCCCGTCGCCCTGCACGCCGACGGCCCCTGCCGCCTGACGATCCGCGGCGGCACAGACGTGAAGCTCGCTCCTCCCATGGACTACCTCCGCGACGTCTTCCTGCCCTGGCTGGCCCGCACGGGGGTTCAGGCACGTCTGGAATCTGTGACCCGTGGCTATTATCCGCGGGGCGGCGGGGAGGTGCGCCTGTCCGTCCTCCCGGCCGTTCAGCTAAAACCCCTGCAGGCCGAGACCCCCGGCCCCCTGCTGGAGATACGCGGCCGTGCCCACGTGGCCCATCTGCCGATGCAAATCCCCCAACGCATGGCGGCGGCTGCGCGCGAAGCGCTTTCCGGCCTGGGGTCAGTGGATATCGAGACCCGGGTCCTGGGGGATGACGAAGCCGTCGGCAGGGGCGGTGCGCTCTTGCTGACCGCCCGGAGGGAACACAGCCTGCTGGGGTCCGCGGTGATCGCCGAACGGGGAGTGCCCGCCGAAAGCCTGGGAACGGACGCCGGCCAGGCCCTGCGTGCGGAGATCGAGGCCGGCGTCGCCGTGGACATACATGCCGCTGACCAGCTCTTGATCTACGCCGCCCTGGCCGCCGGCCGCTCCGTGTTCACAGTGCGTACGGTTACCCCCCACACCCGCACCGTCATGTGGCTGATCCAGCAATTCCTGCGCGTCAATTTCGAGGTGACGGAGACGCCGGGTGGTTACCGGATTGACGTGGTCCACGGCTGAGGCCTGAACCGCCAACTCGGTGGGCGAGTCGGTTGGCTGATCGCGCGGGCGAGGATCACCGACGGCGACGACGATGTACTTGGTCAGGCCGTTTGGGCGTTTCGGAATCAAGGGCCTCGTGCTCTGGAAACGTCCGCTTCTCCCGA
>JBDLIA010000233.1 GCA_039715185.1 Gemmatimonadota bacterium | reverse complement strand
CTAGTGTCCTGGTTCAGAAGTTCGCTGTATTAGAGTTGTTTGAGTTTAGCAGGCAGAAGCGCTCGATCGAGGCGAGGATGTCGTCGGCGGATTTGGCCCATCGGAAAGGCTTTGGATCGGCGTTGTGCTGCTCGATGAAGGCTTCGATGGCGGCTTGCAGGTCGGCGACGGAGCGATGGACGCCGCGCTTGATCTGGCGTTCGCTGAGCAGCGCGAAGAAGCGCTCGACCTGGTTGATCCAGGACGATCCCGTCGGCGTCAGATGCACGTGCCAGCGTGGCCGCTTGGCCAGCCAGTTGCGGATCAGCGCCGTCTTGTGGGTCGCGTAGTTGTCCATCACCAGATGGACGTCGAGGTCATCGGGCACCGCCTTTTCGATCTCGTCGAGGAAGCGGCGGAACTCGACGGCGCGATGGCGCGGATAGCATTTGCCGATCACCCGGCCGGTGGCGATATCGAGGGCGGCGAACAACGACGTGGTGCCGTGGCGCGTGTAGTCATGGCTGCGCCGCTCGACCTGGCCGGGGCGCATCGGCAACAGCGGCTGGCTGCGGTCGAGCGCCTGGATCTGGCTCTTCTCGTCGACGCACAGAACCACCGCATGTGAAGGCGGCGCGACATAGAGCCCGACCACGTCGCGGACCTTCTCCACGAACCGCGGATCGGTGGACAGCTTGAAGCTCTCCGTCCGGTGCGGCTGCAAGCCGAAGGCGCGCCAGATCCGCTGGACGGTCGAGACCGACAAGCCGCTTGCCTTGGCCATGCCACGCGAGCTCCAATGCGTGGCGCCGGGCGGCGTGGTCTCCAGCGTCCGGACGATCACCGCCTCGATCCGGGCGTCGTCGATCGTCCGCGGCGCACCGGAGCGCGGCGCGTCGTGCAGCCCGTCCATCCGACGCTCAACAAACCGCCGACGCCACTTGCCGACCGTCATGGCGTCCACGCCAAGGCGCGCCGCCACCTCCTTATTCTGAGCTCCCTCCGCACAGAGAAGAACGATCCGCGCCCGCAACGCCAAAGCCTGCGCCGTCTTACGCCGCCTCGTAAGCGCCGTAAGCTCCGACCGCTCCGCCGCGCTTAGAACCAAAGCCGCCAGTCGTGCCATCGCAAACTCCTTGTCAATCCACACAAAGAGTCTGACACACCACGTTCAAACCGTGATATCGCGAACTTCAGATTCGGGACACTAG
>JBDLIA010000232.1 GCA_039715185.1 Gemmatimonadota bacterium | reverse complement strand
ACGCACACCACGACATCCAGGGGGGCGACGTGCACGCGTCGCCACCCCTCTGACGCTATTTGGCAGGAGGTATGGTCATGCTGCGGAGCTCAGCGGGCATCCGGTCGATGCGGTCCATCGGCGGGGTCATCATTCTCGCGGTCGGCCCTGGAGGCCTCGCCGCTCAGCAGGACGCGCCGAAGGTGCGCGTCCAGGTCACCGGCGAGGCCACCGCGCTGGCGCCCGGTGTCATCTCGGTCGCGGAGTCCAACGACGAGTATCTGACCTACGCGCCGGACGGTAGGCTCGCCGTGTTCACCCGGAGAGAGGGCCGCCAGACCCGGCTGTGGCAGACGAGTCTCGTGGACGGAAGCTGGACGCCGCCTCGGCTGGTGGACTTCGCCGGCGAGTTCAACGACAATCGCTCCGCGTTCACTCCCGACGGCCGGCGCCTCTTCTTCGCGTCCAATCGCCCGCACGCGGGGGCGGGCTCGGCGGCGCGATCCGATCTGGACATCTGGACCGTGGAGCGCACGTCCTCGGGCGCGTGGGGCGAGCCGCGTCCCCTCTCCGGCCCCGTGAACAGCTCCGAGCACGAGACCCATCCCTCGGTGGCGTCGTCCGGGAATCTCTACTTCGTGCGGTGGGGCGAGGAGGAAACCGACATCTTCGTAGCCGAGTGGAACGGCGAGTCGTACCAGGAGCCGCGCCGCTTCGGGCCCGAGATCAACACCGCGGGGCCCGATTCACACCCCTTTATCGACCCCGAGGAGCGGTTTCTCCTTTTCGCCCCGACGGGACGCGCGGATGGCTTGGGGGGCGGCGACATCTACGTGAGCTATCCCACTCCCGAGGGGTGGAGCGTCGGCGAAAACCTGGGCCCGCGCATCAACTCCGATTTCTACGAGTACAGCGCGCGCGTGGGCCCCGACGGGCGGGTCACGTTCTCGCGCGCCGGTTTCGGCGAGCCGGAAACGCGCCCCGCCGACCTGTTCGTGATCGATCTGGAGATAAGACCGGCCCACCACTAGCAGGTCGCTGAAAAAGGGTAGCGAGCCGCGTTGGGAGCGCCACGGGGTCGGCTGCAAGGCAGCGCGAGGACGCGATACCGCTGCGTATCGGGGAGGAGCGCTAACGACGTCAGACGGCCCCGTGCCGCCCCAACCCGAAGGGAGCAGGGGGGTTGCGGGATCCAGCGTTCGTCTCTCCTCGTCGCCATAGCTTAGGCT
>JBDLIA010000231.1 GCA_039715185.1 Gemmatimonadota bacterium | reverse complement strand
GCCGGAGCCGACGTCGTACCAGACGTCCACCGCGACAATGGGGACGGAGTGGTCCTCGTGGACAATGAAACGGAGCCCGTTGTCGAGGGTGAACTCGTCGAAGTCAACCTGCGGGATGTCCTGCGCCGACAGCGTCGTGGCCGGTAGAAACGCGGCCGCGAGCGCGAGCCAGCGCACGGGGATGGGCCTCATGGTGATGCTCCTCCGAAAACTTTGGGTGTGTACCGGGCGCCCCTACTACTGGCGTCATCCTCTCTGGTTCCAACGCTATTCTCACACCGCGCTGAGCGCGGGTTCGAGCAACGGCGCCAGGTAGCGGCCAGTGTGGCTATCGGCCACGCCGGCCACCTCCTCCGGCCTGCCCATTGCAACAACGCGGCCGCCGGCGTCGCCGGCGCCGGGGCCGAGGTCGATCACCCAGTCGGCCGACTTCACGACCTCCAGGTTGTGCTCGATCACGACGACCGTGTGCCCGGCGTCCAGCAGCCGATCCAGCACGCCGAGCAGCTTGCGGATATCTTCGCCCGCCAGTCCCGTGGTGGGCTCGTCCAGGATATAGATGCGTCGACCCGCCCGCTTCGAGGCGCCGACCAGCTCGCGCGCGATCTTGAGCCTCTGCGCCTCTCCGCCCGACAGCGTCGGCGCCGGCTGGCCCAGGCGCAGGTAACCCAGTCCCACCTGCTGGAGCTGCCACAGGGCGCGGCCGAAGCGGTCCTGTCGTATGAATACGTGGATGGCCTGGTCGATCGTCATCGCCAGCGCGTCGGCTATGCTGTGGCCCTTGAAGTGGACCTCCAGCACGCCCGACCTGAAGCGCGCCCCGCGGCACACTTCGCACGACACGAGGACGTCCGCCATGAAGACCATCTCCACCTGGACGACGCCGTCGCCCTTGCACGCTTCGCAGCGCCCGCCCGCTACGTTGAACGAGAAGTGTCCGGGTCCGTAGCCGCGCTCGCGCGCCAGCGGCTGGCTGGCGTAGAGCCGGCGCAGGTGATCGAACGCCTTGATGTAGGTCACCGGATTGGAGCGCGGTGTGCGGCCGATGGGCGACTGGTCGACGAGCACCGCCTGATCCAGGCGCTCGGTCCCCTCCAGGCGCTCGAGCGAACCGACCCGCTCGCCCAGGTGCCGCTTGGCGGTCGGCCCTCCGGCCAGCTCGTGCTCGAGCGCGCGGTACAGCACGTCGTGCACCAGCGTGCTCTTCCCCGAGCCGCTCACGCCCGTGACGACCGTCAGCGCCCCCAGCGGGATGTC
>JBDLIA010000230.1 GCA_039715185.1 Gemmatimonadota bacterium | reverse complement strand
GGCGCCGTCGAGCTGATCACCGCCATCCACTACGTCTTTGACACGCCGCGGGACCGGCTCGTGCTCGACGTCGGCCACCAGGGCTACGCGCACAAGATGCTGACGGGGCGGCGGACGGGCTTCGACCAGATCGGCAAGGAGGACGGCATCGGGAAGTTCCTCCGCCGCGCGGAATCTCCCTTCGACCACTTCGGCGCCGGCCACGCCGGCACCTCGATCTCGGCCGCGCTCGGCATGGCGCGGGCCTTCCAGCACCAGGGCCAGGACCGCTTCGCCATCGCCCTCATCGGCGACGGCGGCATGACGGCGGGCATGGCCTTCGAGGCGCTCAACCACGCCGGCCACCTGCACCAGCGGAACCTCGTGGTGGTGCTGAACGACAACGAGATGTCGATCTCCCCCAACGTGGGCGCGCTCTCCTCGTACCTCTCGCGCAAGCTCTCGGCGCCCATGGTGCGGCGCATGAAGGGCTGGGCGAAGGAGTTCCTGGGCTCGCTGCCGGGCGACATGATCCACTGGGCGCAGAAGGCCGAGGAGTCGCTCAAGGTGTTCTTCTCGCCGGGCCTCCTCTTCGAGGCCCTCGGCTTCAAGTACGTGGGCCCGATCCAGGGGCATCGGGTGGACGTGCTGCTCGAGACCTTCGACAACGTGCGCGCCATGCTCGCGAACGGCGACGGCCCGATCCTGATCCACGCGATCACGGCCAAGGGCTATGGCTACGAGCCCGCGCAGCAGGACCCGTTCAAGTACCACGGCGTCGGCAAGTTCGACATCGAGTCGGGGAAGTTCGCGCCGAGCAAGCCCGGGCCGCCCAAGTACCAGGTGGTGTTCGCGGACACGCTGATCGATCTCGCGAAGGAGGACTCGCGCATCGTCGGGATCACGGCCGCCATGGCCGACGGCACCAGCCTCGATCGCTTCCAGCGCGTCTTCCCGGACCGCTTCTACGACGTCGGCATCGCCGAGCAGCACGCCGTCACCTTCGCGGCCGGCCTCGCCTCCGAGGGCATGAAGCCGGTGGCCGCCATCTACTCGACGTTCCTCCAGCGCGCCTACGACCAGGTGGTCCACGACGTCTGCGTCCAGAACCTCGACGTCACCTTCGCGATGGACCGCGCGGGGCTGGTCGGCGCGGACGGGGCCACCCACCAGGGCCTGTACGACATCGCCTACCTGCGCTCGCTCCCGAACATCGTGGTGATGGCGCCGAAGGACGAGAACGAGCTGCGCCACATGCTCCGCACCGCGGTCGAGCACGACGGGCCGG
>JBDLIA010000229.1 GCA_039715185.1 Gemmatimonadota bacterium | reverse complement strand
CCGCGCTTCGCGGTGTTCAGCCAGGGACGCCGGGTCAAGCGCCCTGCGGACCTCGACTTCCCCCTGTTCGTCAAGTCGCTCAGCGAGGAGGCCTCGCTCGGGATCTCGCGCTCCTCGATCGTCAACGACGACGACCAGCTCGCCGAGCGCGTGCGCTTCGTCTGGGAGGAGGTCGGCACGGACGCCATCGCCGAGGAGTACATCGACGGGCGCGAGCTCTACGTCGGCGTGCTGGGCAACGCGCGCCCGAAGACCTTCCCGATCTGGGAGCTCCACACCCCCAACCTCCCCGACGGCGCGCCGCGCATCGCGACGCGGCGCGTCAAGTGGGACCTCGCCTACCAGCGCAAGATCGGCGCGAAGAACCGCCGCGCCCGCGGCCTCTCCGCCCGCCAGGAGCGCGAGATCGCGCGCACCGCCAAGGCCGTGTACCGCTCGCTCGGCCTCTCCGGCTACGCCCGCCTCGACCTGCGCATGCGCCCCGACGGCCGCTTCTACGTCCTCGAGGCGAACCCCAACCCCGACCTGACCTACGGCGAGGACTTCGCCGAGACGGCCGAGGCGGCGGGCATCGAGTACGAGGACCTGGTCCAGCGCATCGTGCAGCTCGGCGTGAAGTACGACGCCGAGGGGGCTTGGCCGAGGGCGCTACTTGCGGATCCCGCCCGCGCCGGGCTGCGGGAGAGGCCTGACGGACGTGACCCCGTCCGGAGGGGCGGGGCAACCCCACTTGGCGAGGTAGCTGTCCCCGGAGTCGAAGGCGGTCGAGAAAGAGCCCCCGGCGTAGAGGGCCGCGCCCCCGCCGTCGTCGTACACCGTCAGGGCGCGGACGGTGCCGTTCATCCCGCTGCCCAGCGGCGACCAGCTCGACCCGTCCCACTTCGCGATCCGGTTCGCCGCCACGCCGCCCGCGGTCGTGAACACGCCTCCGGCGTAGAGCGCCACGCCCCCGCCGTCGTCGTACACCGTCAGGGCACGGACAACTGCGTCCATCCCGCTGCCGAGCGGCGACCAGCTCGACCCGTCCCACCTCGCGATCTTGCTCGCCGCCACGCCGCTCGCGGTCGAGAAATCGCCTCCGGCGTAGAGCGCTGCGCCCCCGCCGTCGTCGTACGACGTCAGGGCAAGGACCTTTCCATTCATCCCGCTGCCCAGCGGCGACCAGCTCGACCCGTCCCACTTCGCGATGTGGCTCACGGTCGGGAAACCGCCTCCGGCGTAGAGCGCCGTGCCCCCGCCATCGTCGTACACCGTCAGGGCCCAGGCCGTT
>JBDLIA010000228.1 GCA_039715185.1 Gemmatimonadota bacterium | reverse complement strand
CCGATGTCTGCCTAAGAGCGCACGAGAGCCCTCGAACCGAGCGTCGTGCGACACGTCAGCCGCGGCGGGTTCACATCAGGCTGTCGAGGTCATGCGTGCCCCGGCGGTCCGATGGCGTTGGCGAGCGGATGTTCTCGATCGCAGACCACAGGTGTCGGCGGTGGCCGCCGCGGGGACATCGGTTTGCGATGTGATAGCGGCGGCAGTGTCACATCCAGAGGAACCCCTGCCTGTGGCAGAAACGCCTCGACCGCGTCGCGACCAGACGCGAGCATCTCGTCGAAAGTTCGGCACACCGCCCGGAACGCTCGGCGCAACTTGCGCGAGCGGGTATGACACGGCGGGGCCGGGCTCCTCGCTGACTGCCGAGGGCGGTCGAACGGATCCGTTGCCAAGATCGCGCGCACGCCGAGCGGCTCCGTGCCGTCTCGCTCGTGTCGCATGCGCGTCGCGCAATCGTCCTCGCGGAGCATCTCGGCGACTCGAGCTCGGCGCTGTCCGACCTTTAGACGCTGCCAATGCGGAAGCGGGACCAGCTCGATCGGATACTCAAGCCAGACCTGCGGAGCTTTTGGAAGCTGCAGGGAGGTGCCGCGGGCCGCGGCGCGCTCGAGCTTGCGCCTTTGGCGACGCCGAAGCTCCCCCTCTGCGACCCGGTCCCGCCAGCGACCGACAAGGGGCTGTCCTCCCAGTAGCGGGTCGATGGAGCCGATGCCCGGCCACTGTCGCGCACTCCAGACCAGGTTTTCCTTCGTGCCCTGGGTCAGGACGTAGCGGAAACGTTCGTCGAGAGCTTCTTCGTCCAGGATCGGGATCGCTCGGTAGCGCCGCTCCCAAAACGTCCCGTCTCGATCCCGGTGACCGTTGAGGCGCTTGGCGGCCGTCGACAAAAAGTCGCGCATGAAACTCGACAGGACATACGCCGAGTCGGGGCACGCGACGAAGCAGCCGTGGTTCGACAGAACGGACACCACGTTTAGATTCAGCTCGGGGTAGCGATGGTAAGCGCGGCCGAGGCAGCCCAAGATCAGCTCGCTGGCTTCCTTGTCAGGACGAAGTTGGAATCGCTGTTGGTGCGTTCGGAACGTCACTTCGACCGCGCAGCGCGGTGGGATGATGACGTCTCCGATGTGTATTTCGTGATCGGCGCCAAAGAAGCGGCGAGGATTTGCCATGGACGACAGCGCAGCAAAAAGCGTGACAACCACAACTCCGCAGACTCGCGTGCGAGGTGTCCGAGCCCCCGGCCGGTCGCCGACCGAATCTGCCACCAAGTGTCCGGCTCTCCGGACGACCGCGTCCTGTGAGACC
>JBDLIA010000227.1 GCA_039715185.1 Gemmatimonadota bacterium | reverse complement strand
CGGAAGCACTATCCGGGCGGAGAGATCTTGTTCCGCGCCTACCCGAACACCGGTGCGCTCCATCACATCGACCTCTACCTCGTCGCGGGCGAGCTCCCGGGCCTTTCCGCCGGGGTGTATCACTTCGGCCCGCAGGACTTCGCCCTGCGCAGGCTGCGCGACGGCGACTACCGTGCGGTCCTCGTCGAGGCGTCCGGGCGAAGCCCCGACCTGGTGCGCGCGCCCGTGGTGATCGCGAGCGCCTCGACGTACTGGCGGAACGCCTGGAAGTACCAGACGCGAGCTTACCGGCACTGCTTCTGGGATGGGGGGACACTGCATGCGAACCTGCTGGCGGTAGCTGGGTCCGAGCAGCTCGATCCGCGGCTGGTGATGGGCTTCGCGGATCGTGCTGTAGAGCGGCTGCTCGGTCTCGACCCTGAGCGAGAGGGCGCGATCGCGCTCGTGGCCCTCGGGCGATCCGGGCGAAAGGCGCCGCCCGCCCCGCCCGTGTCGGGGCTGCAGCTCGAGACCGAGTCGCTCTCTCGCTCCGAGGTCGACTACCCGGCGATCCGCGCGCAGCATGCGGCCTCCTCCCTCGAGGACGGCGCCGAGGCGGCCTCCTGGCGCGGCCCCACCCCCGCGAGGGAGGAACCCGCGCCGACCGGCTCCCTCTTTCCGCTGCGGCCGACGGCCGAGCCGGATCTCCCACGAGACTCCCTCGACGCCGTGATCCGACGGCGCGGCTCGACGCGGGCATTCGACCGGACTCGCTCGCTGTCCCTCGAGGAGCTCTCTACGGTGCTCGACCGCGCTACGCGCGGCGTGCCCGCCGACTTCTTGGATCCGCCGGGTGCGAGCCTGCTCGACCTCTACCTGATCGTGCACGCCGTCGAGGGGCTGACCCCGGGGGCCTACTACTACCGCTGCCCCGACCGCTCGCTGGAGCTGCTGCGTGTGGGGAGCTTCAGGGAAGCGGCGGGCCGGTTGGGCCTTGGCCAAGAGCTTCCGGCTGATGCGGCGGTGAACGTGTACAGCCTCGCCAACCTCCCTCCACTGCTGACCCGGTTCGGCAACCGCGGCTACCGGGCGGCCCAGCTCGAGGGGGGAATCACCGGAGGGCGCCTGTACCTGGCCTCCTACGCTCAGCGCTTCGGCGCCACCGGGCTGACGTTCTTCGACGACGAGGTGACCGAGTTCTTCTCGCCACACGCCTCGGGGAAGAGCGTCATGTTCCTCGTGGCCCTCGGGCATTCGGATCGCGCAGCACTGGGGCGGTCGCCGTGAGCGTGAGCGCGGCGGAGCTCTGGCAGCGCAACCGCGACCTCGCCGACGCG
>JBDLIA010000226.1 GCA_039715185.1 Gemmatimonadota bacterium | reverse complement strand
CTGATCCGGACCGAGGGTCTGTATGTGTTCCGCTGATCCGGACCGAGGGTCTGTATGTGTTCCGCTGATCCGGACCGAGGGTCTGTATGTGTTCCGCTGATCCGGACCGGCTGATCCGGACCGAGGGTCTGTATGTGTCAGCCAGGCCTCCGGACCGAGGGTCTGTATGTGTCCGGCCCGCCGGCCGGGGGTGACCGGCGGGCCGACCGGGGTGTCCGGCCGAGCGGACACCGCTGACCAAACATCGCGCACTTCGCGCTGGCGCGCGCCTTGCTCTGTTGGCGGCCGTGCGACCGCGCCCCATCTACGAAGAAGACACCCTCTTTCTCAGCCGCCGGGTCGAGCATCGGGAAAACCGCCTGCGCGCGGACGCCGAGGTGGTCAATGGCATCGGCTATCTCCTGGCGGTCTACACCGAGGAACACAACGTCAAGCTCTCGGCGGTGACGGTGTTGGGCGACCACTACCACGCGGTGGGCTTCGACGAGGGGGCCGTCACGCCCGCGTTCACCCGCGACCTTCACGCCCGCACGACCTACGTCGTCAACAGCATCAACGGCGAGTCCGGACGGATGTGGGACGGGCGCCAGACCAGCCACGTCCGCCTCGAGGAGCCCAGCGACATCCTCGATGAGATCGCCTATACCGTCGCCAACCTCATCGCCGCCGGGATGGTCGAGGACAACGACGACTACCCCGGCATCGTGATGCACTGGGGCCAAGAGCCGCAGACCTACAAGCGTCCCGCCTGCTTGAACCCGAACCGCAAGCGGGCCAACGGCACCTACTGGGCCGCCGAGGCGACCCTGACCATGTACCGCCCGGCCGGCTTCGAGGAGATGTCAGACCAGCAGCTCGCCGCCGAGCTCGACCGCCGCATCGCGGGCAAGGTCGACGAAGCGAAGCTCGCGACCAAGGAGCGCGGCGGCGGCTACCTCGGCCCCGACAAGATCCTGGCGACCCCGCGCTCGCACCGCTTCACCAGCTTCGAGGCCGAGGGCATCAGCCCCACCGTCGCCGCCAAAAACGCCGTCCGCCGCATCGCCCGCCTCGCCTTCAACGCCGACTGGCGCGCCCAGCACGAAGACTCCCGCCTCGAGTTCAAAGCCGGCAACCGCGACGTCGACTTCCCCTACGGCACCTACCAGATGCGCGTCCTTTACAACGTCAACGTCGCCCCCAGGCCCGAGCCCGAGCCCGACCCCGAGCCCGCTGAGTCCGCCCCCGACGTCGCCCCCGAGCCCGCCCCGACTTGAGCCACCCACATTCGCCCCCAGCCCGGCCCGGCCCTCACCGGCGCCGGGCACCACTGCGTCCGGAGCTC
>JBDLIA010000225.1 GCA_039715185.1 Gemmatimonadota bacterium | reverse complement strand
CGCCCTCTGTGGTGGCCCCTGTTGCTAGCCGCGAGTGTACTGTTTCTGTTGGAAAGCGTCCTGTCCAATGCGGGGAGGGCTCGGTCAACCGTTGGAGGCGTGCCGTGAGTTGGAAGGAATCGGGCAGGAACAACGCCGAGCTGCGCGGCATCCTCGCACGGGTACTCCGACGCTGGCGATCCAAGCGGATGATGCTGGGCGTCATGCTGGTGGTGGTGATAGGCCTTGCTTCGTTCGCGGTCGCGGCGCTCGCCATGCCCGCGCTCGGGAGCGGCGCCGGAGCCACGATGGCCCGGCTCCTGGCGTTCGCGATTCCGGTCGTGGCGGCCATCTGGTGGATAGGGCGGCCCGCCTTCCGCCGGATCCCCGAGGAGCGCATCGCGCTGTACCTGGAGGAGCACGAGCCGACCCTCGGCTCGGCGGTCCTCGGCGCGCTGGCCGGGGACTCCGGTTCTCGGGCCCTCGCCGAGCGCGCGGTCGGCACCGCGCTGGGGCGGCTTCACGAAGTGGATGACGGAGACCGGATCGACCGCGCGGAGTTGCGCCGATTCGCGGCCCTGCTGGGGCTTCTCCTGCTGACGGGGGTCGCCACGGTGGCTTTCCGCCCGGCCATTCTCAGCACGGGAGCGGACCGCTTTCGTGGCGCCGGCGATCCGGTCGTCGAGGGCGCGGAGCCCGCCATCCTGATCGATCCCGGCGACGCGACGATTCCCGCGCACGGAGACGTGAGCGTGCGCGCGCGCCTGCTCAACATCGATGCCCCGGAGCGCGTGGACCTGTTCGTGTTCGTTGCGGGCGATAGCACTCCCGAGCGCCTGCCGATGGTGCGCGCCGAGGACGGCAGCTACGGCGCCCTGCTTTTCGATCTGGCCGAGGACACCGAGTACCTGGTCGAGGCCGACGGCGTCCGTTCGGACGCCTACACCCTCACGGTGGCGCCGCTTCCGTACGCCGGCCGCGTCGACGTCGAGTTGGTCTACCCGGCCTACACCGGGCTGGCGGCTCGGGTCATCCGCGACGCCCGCGACCTGGCCGCGCCGCGGGGCACCCGCGCCCGCTTCCTGGTGGAGCCCACCGCGCCCACCCCCGGCGGACAGATTCTGCTGGACGATGGGCGCTCCCTGCCCCTGGCGCCGGCAGATTCCACGGCTCTGGCCGGCGAGGTGCCGCTCGACCGCGACGGCTTCTATCGCATCGAGTTGACCGGCCCGGCGGGGGACGCGGTGCGCGCATCGCCCGAGTACAGCATCGACGTGCTCGACGACGGTCTGCCCACGGTACGCATCGAAGAGCCGGGCAGGGACACCGACGCCACGTCCATCGACGAGGTG
>JBDLIA010000224.1 GCA_039715185.1 Gemmatimonadota bacterium | reverse complement strand
GGCTACGAGACCCGTCTGTGGGACGATAAGGCCTACCCGCCGCGCACGGTCGCCGGGTTCTACAAGAAGGATGAGCTCGCCTCTCTCATCGTGCGCCGGAGCCAGCGGGCGAAGCTGGACGTGGCCCGGGTGAGTGACACGATCGTCGAGCGGTACTACCAGAAGCGCGCCATCGGCAGCATCAGCGAGCACTTCACGCAGTCCCGCCGCAAGGCGCTCCTCGCGATGGCCACCGGCACCGGGAAGACGCGCATCGCCATCGCGCTCGTGGACCTGCTACAGCGCGCGGGCTGGGTCAAGCGGGCGCTGTTTCTGGCCGACCGCATCGCGCTGGTCAATCAGGCCGTGGCCGCGTTCAGGGCGCACCTGCCCGAGTCCAGCCCGGTGAACCTGGTGACCGAGAAGGACGGGGCGGGCCGGGTCTACGTCTCCACCTATCCGACGATGATGGGGCTGATCGACGAGACCCAGGGCAACGAGGCGCGCTTCGGCGTCGGGCACTTCGACCTCGTGATCATCGACGAGGCGCCCCGCTCGGTCTACCAGAAGTACGGCGCGATCTTCCGCTACTTCGACTCGCTGCTCGTCGGCCTGACCGCCACGCCCCGGGAGGAGGTCGACTGGAACACCTACGGGCTCTTCGACCTGGAGCCGGGCGTGCCGACCGACGCGTACGAGCTGGAGACCGCGGTGGCGGACGGCTTTCTGGTGCCGCCGCGCGTCGAGCAGGTGGACCTGAAGTTTCCGCGCGAGGGCATCGACTACGATTCGCTCAGCGAGGAGGAGAAGGAGCAGTGGGAGGGCCTCGACTGGGGCGACGACGTGGAGCCGGACGCGCTCCCGGACCGGGTCAATGCCTCCGCCATCAACAACTGGCTCTTCAACAAGGACACCGTCGACAAGGTGCTCCAGCACCTCATGGAGCACGGCCACAAGGTGGAGGGCGGCGACCGGCTCGCCAAGACGATCCTCTTCGCCCGCAATCACGAGCACGCGACGTTCATCGAGGACCGGTTCAACCACCACTACCCGCGGCACGCGGGGCACTTCGCGCGCATCATCGACCACTACGCCAAGTACCCGCAGAGCCTGCTCGACGACTTCTCGCAGAAGGACAAGGCGCCGCACCTCGCGATCTCGGTGGACATGCTGGACACCGGCATCGACATCCCCGAGGTGGCGAACCTGGTCTTCTTCAAGCCGGTCTACTCGAAGGTCAAGTTCTGGCAGATGATCGGCCGCGGCACGCGGCTGTGCCCGGAGCTGTTCGGGCCGGACGATGACAAGCAGGATTTTCGCGTCTTCGACTTCTGCTTCAACTTCGACTTCTTCCGCGAGAACCCCGACGGCATCG
>JBDLIA010000223.1 GCA_039715185.1 Gemmatimonadota bacterium | reverse complement strand
TGTTCGCGACGCCCGCGTGCACGTTGCAGCCGTTCGAGCAGCCGGTGCAGACGCCGGGCACGTCTTCCAGGAACCACCCCCGGATCTTGAAGCGGAAGTCCTTCGTCGTGAGCGCGCCGACCGGGCAGATGTCGGCGACGTTCATCGAGTAGTCGTTGTCCAGCGGCTGGTCCGGCGCCGTCTCGATCACCGAGCGGTCGCCGCGGCCCTGCACGACGAGCTCGCCCGTCTCGGGGACCTCGCGGCAGAAGCGCACGCAGCGCCGGCACAGGATGCAGCGCTCCTGGTCGAAGACGATGGTGGGGCCGAGGTCCACCTTCTTCTTGAGCGCGCGGCGCGGCTCCCGCGTCCGTGCGTGCTGTACGCCGTAGGCGTAGGCGTAGTCCTGGAGCTTGCACTCGCCCGCCTGATCGCAGATCGGGCAGTCGAGCGGGTGGTTCACGAGCAGGAGCTCCATCACGCCCTCGCGCGCCTTCTGGACACGCTCGCCCGTTGTGTTCACCACCATGCCGTCCTTCACCGGCGTGTTGCAGGCGATCTGGAGCTTCGGAAGGCCTTCGACCTCGACCTGGCAGAGTCGGCAGGAGCCGTCGATCGAGAGCTTCGGGTGCCAGCAGTAGTGCGGCACGTCGACGCCGTTCATGAGCAGGCCCAGCTCGTCGAGCGCCTGCAGGATCGTGCGCCCGTCCGGGACCTCGTAGCTCTCGCCGTCGACGGTGATTCGCGCCATCAGAGAACGAAGCTCTCGGGGAAGGGGCACCGGCCCTCGCGGACGTGCGCCTCGAAGTCCTCGCGGAAGTGGCGCAGCAGGCCCTGCACCGGCCAGGCCGCGGCGTCGGCGAAGGCGCAGATCGTCTGCCCCTCCATCTTCGCGGCCACGTTCAGCAGCACGTCGATGTCGTCGTAGTTGCCGGCGCCGCGCTCGATCCGCTGGACCACCTTGTTGATCCAGCCCGTGCCCTCACGGCACTGGGTGCACTGCCCGCACGACTCGTCGCGGAAGAAATACGAGATCACGCAGCCGGCGCGCACCATGCACGTGGTCTCGTCCATCACCATGATGCCGCCGGTGCCGAGCATCGTCTTCCGCTCGCGCAGGAACTCGTTTGCCATCGGCACGTCGAGCTGACCGGCAGGCAGGATCGGCATCGACATGCCGCCGGGGATCACGCCCTTCACCTTGCGGCCGCCCAGGATGCCGCCGGCGTGCTCGAAGATGATCGTGTCGAGCTGGGTGCCGAGCGGGAGCTCGTAGAGGCCGGGCCGCGCCACGTGGCCGGAGACGCCGAAGATCGTCGTGCCCGGGCTCTTGTCTGTGCCGAAGCCTTTGAACCAGTCCGCGCCCTTGCCGATGATG
>JBDLIA010000222.1 GCA_039715185.1 Gemmatimonadota bacterium | reverse complement strand
TCGATCGCCCGCGCCACCGGCCGCGACTTCGTCCGCATCAGCCTGGGCGGCGTTCGCGACGAGGCCGAGATCCGCGGCCACCGCCGCACATACATCGGCGCGCTGCCCGGCAAGGTCCTCCAGGGCCTCAAGAAGGCCGGCTCGGGCACTCCGATCTTCCTGCTCGACGAAGTCGACAAGATGTCGATGGACTTCCGGGGCGACCCCTCCTCGGCGCTCCTCGAGGTGCTCGACCCCGAGCAGAACCACACCTTCAACGACCACTACCTCGACATCGACTACGACCTCTCCCACGTGATGTTCGTGTGCACGGCGAACGTGCTCCAGAACATCCCGCGGCCGCTCCAGGACCGCATGGAGATCATCCAGCTCCCCGGCTACATCGAGAGCGAGAAGCTCTCGATCGCGAAGCAGTACCTGGTGCCGAAGCAGCGCGAGGCGAACGGTCTCGAGGAAAAGCACATCGAGTTCTCGGACCCCGCGATCACGGAGATCATTCGCTACTACACGCGCGAGTCGGGCGTGCGCAGCCTCGAGCGCGAGATCGCCTCGATCTGCCGAAAGGTCGCGCGCGAGGTCGTGAAGGAAGGCAAGGAGCAGGCGCCGCTCATCCGCATCTCGCCGGCCAAGGTGAAGAAGCTCCTCGGCGTGCACCGCTTCCGGCACGGCCAGGCGGAGGAGGGCGACCGCGTCGGCGTCTGCACGGGCCTCGCCTTCACCGAGGTGGGCGGCGAGCTGCTGCAGACCGAGGTGGCCGTCACGCCGGGCAAGGGCAAGCTGGTCGTTACCGGCCGGCTCGGCGAGGTGATGCAGGAGTCGGCCAACGCGGCCATGTCGTACGTGCGCTCCCGCGCCAAGCAGCTCGGCCTCGTGCCCGACTTCTACTCCAAGGTGGACATCCACATCCACGTGCCGGAGGGCGCCACGCCGAAGGACGGCCCCTCCGCCGGCATCACGATCGCCACCGCCGTGGCCTCAGCGCTCACGCGGGTGCCGGCGCGCGCGAACGTCGCCATGACGGGCGAGATCACGCTCCGCGGCCGCGTGCTCCCGATCGGCGGCCTCAAGGAGAAGATGATCGCGGCGCACCGCGGCGGCATCGACACCGTGGTGATCCCGAAGGAGAACGAGAAGGATCTCAAGGAGATCCCGGTGCACATCCTGCGGGGCCTCAAGCTCGTGCCTGTCGAGCACATGGACGAGGTGCTCGGCGCCGCGCTCGCCCTCGAGGACGTGCCGGCCTTCCTCCGCTCCGGCGACCACGTGATCGACGCCATCTTCGAAGGCTCGCAGGCGCTCGAGGGGCCGTCCTCGCCCGCTGGCGTAAACTGAGCCTGCCGACGGCTGCACAACGGAAGCG
>JBDLIA010000221.1 GCA_039715185.1 Gemmatimonadota bacterium | reverse complement strand
CGCGCGCGCGCCGGTCCGTCCGCGCCCAAGAAAACCCTTGACAGGTTTTCGCGGCCCGGGTCCGGCCGGGGCCGACACACTCGTCGGCGACCCCCAGCGACGCGCCTGATTCTCCCCCTCCGGCCCGCGCCCGGACCGTCGCACCGGGTGCGCCTCGACAAGCGCGCGACGGCCCGTCAGCTCCCACCAAAGAGGCCCCGAATATGCCCCGTATATTGGAAGGGTGACGACCGATTTTGGCCCTGACCCCGAAAAGGCTGTTTGATGACGCCCTACGCCCTCGCCGCCAGGACGAACCCCGTCCCGGCCTCCGACGACACCGAAGCCCTGGGCGACGAGATCGCCCGCCTCTCGGCCCACATGCACGCCGCCGAGTATCGGCTGCTGACCCTGCTGCGCGAGTTCGACGAGCGGGAGGGGTGGGGCGCCGGCGGCTTCCGCTCGTGCGCGCACTGGCTGTCGTGGCGGACGGGCCTGTCGGCAGGCCCGGCGCGCGAGAAGGTGCGCGTCGCTCGCGCGCTGGCCGACCTGCCGCTGATCGGGGCGCGCATGCGGCGCGGCCAGTTCTCCTACTCGAAGGTCCGGGCGCTCGCGCGCGTCGCCACACCCGAGAACGAGGCCGAACTCATCCACTTCGCCGAGCACGCGACAGTGGCGCAGGTCGAGCGCCTGGTGCGCGGCTGGCGCCGGGTGGACCGCCTGGAGGCGTGCGCCGAGGAATCGCGCCGCGAGCGGCGCTCCCTGGAGGTATATCCGGACGAGGACGGCATGTACGTCGTGCGCGGCCTGCTCGAGCCGGAGGTCGGCGCGCTGCTGATGAAGGCGCTGGAGGTCGCCGGGCGCGAGCTGTACCGGGCCGACCCGGAGGCGTCGGCGGCGCAGCGCAGCGCCGACGCGCTGGGCGAGCTCCTGAGGAGCGGCGACGGGCCGTCCGTGCAGGCCGTGCTGCACGTGGCCTCGAACGGCGTGGCGCGTACGGAGGAGGGCGTCGGCGTTTCAGCTGAAACGTCAGAACGGCTCACCTGCGATGCGCGCGTGACGGAGGTCGTCGTGGACGGGAGCGGCGGCGACGTGCTCGACGTGGGGCGCGCGCGCAGAACCGTGCCCGCCCGCATGCGGCGCGCGCTGGAGGCCAGGGACGACGGCCGCTGCCGGTTTCCCGGGTGCGAGTCGACGCGGTGCGACGCGCACCACGTGCGGCATTGGTCGCGCGGAGGGGAGACGAAGCTGGAGAACCTCGTCCTGCTGTGCCGGTTCCACCACCGGCTGGTGCACGAGGGCGGCTTTCGCGTGGAACTGCGCACGACCGGGAGCGGCACGGCGGCCAGTGCCGCCGCCCGCGGACAGGATGACGTGGCTGGCGCG
>JBDLIA010000220.1 GCA_039715185.1 Gemmatimonadota bacterium | reverse complement strand
GCCAGCTCGCCGCGCTCCGTGGCGGGGCCGTCGGCGATGACCTGCCCCCTCTTCACGCGGTCGCCCACCTTCACGATCGGCTTCTGGTTGATCGCGGTATTCTGGTTGGAACGCTGGTACTTGACCAGGCTGATGATGTCGACGTTCGGGCCTTCGCCCTCCTCCTCGTCGGGCTTGACCACGATGCGGGCCGCATCGACCGCCACGACCTGGCCGTCGCGCTTGGCGACCACCGTGACGCCCGAGTCGCGCGCCACCACGGCCTCCATGCCGGTGCCCACGAGCGGCGCGTCGGTCCGCAGCAGCGGCACGGCCTGGCGCTGCATGTTCGCGCCCATCAGCGCACGGTTCGCGTCGTCGTTCTCGAGGAAGGGCACGAGCGAGGCCGCGACCGAGACCAGCTGGTTCGGCGAGACGTCCATCATCTGGACCTCGTCCGCCTTCACCTCCTGGAACTCGCCGAGCTTGCGGCCCGTGACCGTCTCGTTCACGAACTTGTTGTCCGGGTCGAGCGGCGCATTCGCCTGCGCGATCGAGAGGCGCTCCTCCTCGAGTGCGGACAGGTACTTCACTTCGCCGCTCACCACGTTGTCCTTGACGTTGCGGTAGGGCGTCTCGATGAAGCCGAAGTCGTTCACCCGCGCGTAGGTCGAGAGCGACGCGATGAGGCCGATGTTCGGCCCTTCCGGCGTCTCGATCGGGCAGATGCGCCCATAGTGCGTCGGGTGCACGTCGCGCACCTCGAAGCCAGCGCGCTCGCGTGTGAGACCGCCCGGCCCGAGTGCGGAGAGGCGCCGCTTGTGCGTCACAGCGGAGAGCGGGTTGGTCTGGTCCATGAACTGCGAGAGCTGGCTCGACCCGAAGAACTCCTTGATCACCGCCGAGACGGGCTTGGAGTTGATCAGGTCGTGCGGCATCAGCGTCTCGATCTCCTGGAGCGACATCCGCTCCTTGATCGCACGCTCCATGCGCACCAGGCCGATGCGGTACTGGTTCTCGAGCAGCTCTCCCACCACGCGCACGCGGCGGTTGCCGAGGTGGTCGATGTCGTCGATCCGCTTGTCCGGATCCGCGCCGTTCTTGAGCTCGACCAGGTACCGGACCGCTTCCAGGATGTCCTCGGAGCGCAGCGTCGCGAGCGTGCCGAGGGCCACCTCCTCCTCGGGCCCGGTCGGGCCCTTGAGGCGCACCGTTGCGCGCTGCTCCGGGTCGAAGCCGAGCTTGTGGTTCAGCTTGAGCCGGCCGACCCGCGAGAGGTCGTAGCGCTCCGGGTTGAAGAACAGGTTGAAGAAGAGGTTGGTCGCAGTGTCGAGCGTCGGCGGATCGCCCGGCCGCAGGCGCCGGTAGATGTCGATGATCGCCTCGTCC
>JBDLIA010000219.1 GCA_039715185.1 Gemmatimonadota bacterium | reverse complement strand
GCCAACGGCTCCGGCAAGACCACGCTGCTGGGCATCCTGAGCGGCGACGTGGACCCGACCGAGGGGTCGGTCCAGATCCCCGCCCGGGCCAACCTCGGCGTGCTGCGCCAGGACCAGTTCCTCTACGAGGACGAGGAGATCCTGGGCGTGGCCATGATGGGCAACCCGGAGCTCTGGCACGCCCTCGTCGAGAAGGAGAAGGTTCTGGCGCGCGCGCACGAGCACTTCGACGCGGAGCGCTACGCGCGCCTGGAGGAGACCATCGAGCGGCACGACGGCTACGCCGCCGAGGCCCGCGCCGCGGGGATCCTCGAAGGTCTGGGGCTCCCCGCGGAAGTCCACCACCAGCCGCTGTCCACGCTGTCGGGCGGGTTCAAGCTGCGGGTGCTGCTGGCGCAGGTGCTCGCCGGCTCGCCGGACGTGCTGCTGCTCGACGAGCCCACGAACCACCTGGACATCCTCTCCATCCGCTGGCTCGAGCGGTTCCTGGCGGACTTCGCGGGGCCCGTCGTCGTGATCTCGCACGACCACCGCTTCCTGGACAATGTCGCCACCCACATCCTGGACGTGGACTACCAGGCCATCACGCTCTACCACGGCGACTACACGTACTTCATGGGCGCCAAGGCGGCCGAGCGGGGGCGGCGCGAAAAGGAGATCGAGGGGCGCGAGAAGGAGATCGCCCACCACCAGAAGTTCGTCGACCGATTCCGCGCCAAGGCCAGCAAGGCCCGGCAGGCCCAGAGCAAGATGCGGTTGATCGAGAAAAAGGCCGACGCGCTGGTCCCGCTGGCTCCCAGCTCCCGGCGCTATCCGCGCTTTCGCTTCGAGCAGCGGCGCCCCAGCGGCCGCGACGTGCTGACGCTGGAGGGGGTCTCCAAGGCGTACGGCGACAACCAGGTACTGCGCGGCGTGGACCTGGTCGTCCGGCGCGGCGACCGGCTGGCGATCATGGGCCCGAACGGCATCGGCAAGTCGACCCTGCTGAGGATCGCGGTGGGAGATCTGGAGCCCGACGCGGGTGCCGTAGAGTGGGGCTACGAGACGCAGCCCGGCTACTTCGCGCAGGACCACCACGAGGAGATGGGCGACCTGGCGGGCACCGCCGAGGGCTGGGTGATGAGCAACTCGCCCGCCAACACCATCGGGCAGGTGCGCGCCGAAATGGGGCGCGTCCTGTTCAGCGGGGAGGAGGCCGAGAAGCGGCTCGGGGCGCTCTCCGGCGGGGAGGCCGCGCGCCTGGTGTTCTGCCGCCTGTCCATCGAACGGCCCAACGTGCTGGTGCTCGATGAGCCCACCAACCACCTGGACCTGGAATCGATCGAGGCGCTGGTGGAGGCGCTGCGGGACTACGAGGGGACGATGATCCTGGT
>JBDLIA010000218.1 GCA_039715185.1 Gemmatimonadota bacterium | reverse complement strand
GGCAAGGCGGAACGACGCGCCGTAGCCGTCGCTACGGCAAGGAGTTCCAACGCCGCAGCCGCGGGATGCAGCGCGAGCCGAATGCCTACGAGACTTCTGCAACGGTACACTAGCGAGGCCGCAGCACGATGACTTCGATCGCCAAGCCCGGGGTTCGACATCCAGGTCTGGAGCGCAACGCGCTGGGCCTGACGCGACGCGACTACGAAGGCTCCATGTCCACGCTGTGCGCCGGGTGCGGGCACGACTCGGTGACCGCAGCGCTGATTCAGGCGTTCTTCGAACTCGACGTGGTGCCGCACCGCCTGGCCAAGGTGAGCGGCATCGGCTGCTCGTCCAAGACCCCCACCTACTTCGTCAGCCAAGCCCACGGGTTCAACGCAGTGCACGGACGCATGCCCGCGATCGCGTCGGGCGCGAACGCCGCCAACCGGGCACTGCTGTACGTGGGAATCAGCGGCGACGGGGATTCGCTCTCGATCGGCCTGGGGCAGTTCTGCCATGTTATCCGGCGTAACGTGGACATGCTGTACGTCATGGAGAACAACGGCGTCTACGGGCTCACGAAGGGGCAGTTCTCGGCGTCGGCGGACGTGGGAACGAAGGCCAAGCGGGGAGAGGTCAACCGCCAACGCCCGATCGAATCGGCGCTGCTCGCCCTGACCCTGGGCGCGACCTTCGTGGCGCGCTCGTTTTCGGGCGACAAGGAGCATCTCGTGCCGATCCTGAAGGCCGGGCTGGCGCACAAGGGCTTCGCGTTCGTGGACGTGATCAGCCCGTGCGTCACCTTCAACGACCACGTTGGGTCGACGAAGAGCTACATGCACACGCGGCAGCACCTGGAGGAGCTGGCCCCGTTCGATTTCGTGCCGCTCCGCACGGAGATCGAGGCCGACCTCGACCAGCCGGGCGCGACCAGCGTGCGCCTGCACGACGGCTCCACGGTTCGGTTCCAGGGCCTGGCAGACGACTACGACCCCACCGATCGAGATGCCGCGTACGCGCACATCCGGGCGGTGCAGGAAGCGGGCGAGGTCCCCGTCGGCCTGCTTTACCTGGAGGAGGGCGCCGGGTACGACATGCACGCGGACAACGGCACCGTGTCCGAGCCGCTGGTGGACGTACCGTTCGCCCGGCTCTGTCCGGGCTCAGACGCGCTGGACGCCCTGATGGCGGAGATGCGATAACGTCTAGCGCGCGGGATGCACTTTTTTTCCCGCCCCACTCTTCCCCAGTCCGACAGCCAGCGTCCCCTGGCCCGCCGCCCGGGCGCATTCCTCCGTCTCGACCCCTAGTGTGCCGGCGCGGAAGTCCCGTGTGCACCGAGGCGCGTGATGCGCCCGCGGGGCAAGGCGGAACGACGCGCCGTAGCCGTCGCTACGGC
>JBDLIA010000217.1 GCA_039715185.1 Gemmatimonadota bacterium | reverse complement strand
CCGCAGCTCGCGGATCCGCGTGCGACGCGATTTCAGGTGACCGAGATACCGCCAGTCGTGCCGCACACGACCGAGTACCGATGCCACGAAGTGGCGTGCCAATGCGGCCACAACACGCGTGGCCGGTTCGGCCCCGAGGTTCCAACATCTCCGTTCGGTCCGCGGCTGATGAGCATCATCGGCCTACTTACGGGCGTGTATCACGTAAGCCGGCGCAAAACGGTGGCGCTGCTATGGGATCTGCTCGGCGTGCGGATCTCGCTCGGTGGCGTGAGCGCCGTCGAGGCGCGGGTGTCCGAGGCAGTCAAGCCATCGGTCGACGAAGCGTGGACCAAGGTCGAAAACGCTCGCGTCAAACACACCGATGGCACCGGCTGGTTGCAAGCGGGCGCTGCGCTGGCAGTGTGGACGATCGCGACAGCGATGGTCACCGTGTTCAAGATCGTGGGCGACAGCAGCAAGGCAACGCTTTTGCCCTTGTTCGGCCCTCTGCGGGGCATCTTGGTATCCGATCGCGCGACGGCGCTGAATTTCTGGGCGATGGAGCGACGGCAGGTGTGCTGGGCGCACCTTCTCCGGCGATTTATATCGTTTTCCGAGCGCGACGGTCCGGCCAAAAGGATCGGCCGCGAGCTTTTGGACTACACCGGCCTCGTTTTCGAGTACTGGCACGCCTACAAGGATGGAACCATCTCGAAGGCGACCTTTCTGGCGTGGATGATACCCGTGCGCGCAGGAATCGAAGACGTGCTCGAGCGCGCGGTCGCCGCCAACATCAAGCGCCTGTCGGGCTCGTGCAAGAATTTGCTCGAGCACAGGCTCGCGCTGTGGACCTTCGTCGATCACGACGGCGTCGAGCCCACCAACAACCACGCCGAGCGCGAGCTGCGCGCGTTTGTGCTGTGGCGCAAGCGCTCGTTTGGCAGCCAGTCAGAGCGCGGCAACCTGTTCGCCGAGCGGCTGATGAGCGTCGCCCATACCGCGCGAAAGCAACACCGCGATGTCCTGGCCTTCCTCACCGACTGCTGCGAGGCTTACCAAAGCGGCACGCAGCCGCCGTCGTTGTTTGCCGAGCCCGCGATCCGGGCTGCTGCCTGAGCTACGACACCGACTCGGTCGGCGCCGCCGGGAAGTACTTCGTGTGGTGACGCTGTCCTACGGTGCGCACACGGCCCTGGCGGCGAAGCCGTGCTACCGCGACTGAAAGCTCCCGCGCCGTCGCGCCGACTTTGGCCGCGAGTGTGGTCATCGCCTCGCCCGGCGCCGCGTGAACCGCAGCGAAGAAACGCTCGGCCAGGTCGGCGACCTGTTCCGGGGTGCGGCGCCGCCTCGCCGGCCGCGGTGTCGACGTCCGTCTCCGACGTCCGCCCGTCTTCGACGTTCGTGCCGACGACTC
>JBDLIA010000216.1 GCA_039715185.1 Gemmatimonadota bacterium | reverse complement strand
TGGCTGCTACACTGAGATGGAGATTGGCTCCGAGTGGCCTGCCGAGGCAACCGGCTCAATGCCGCCAGCTGCTAATGATGGAATGGACTCCTCCCCCGGACGGCACCAAAGTGCCAGCGACTACGAAACGGCCCCGAAGGCCACGAACGGAGGAGGAGCCTCATGAACAGTACACAGGTCGGCGTCGATCTGGCAAAGTCCGTCTTCGAGGTCGCGGTCTCGGATACGCCGGGACGGGTCAGCGAGCGCCGCCGCCTCAGCCGCGCCCGGCTGCGCCCCTTCTTCGCCGAGCGCGAGCCGTCGCAGATCCTGCTGGAGGCGTGCGGCTCGGCGCACCACTGGGGGCGCGAGCTCACGGCGCTCGGCCACCGAGTGACGCTCCTGCACCCCGGCGACGTGGCGCGCTACCGCGACGGCAACAAGACCGACCGGGCCGACGCGAAGGCGCTGCTGGAGGCCTGCCGCAACGCCGCGCTCGACCCCGTGCCGCTCAAATCGATCGACCAACAGGCCGTGGCCGCGCTGCACCGGCTGCGTCAGGGCTGTGTGCGCACCCGCACGGCGCGGATCAACGCCGTGAGGGGCCACCTGCGCGAGTTCGGCGTCTCGATCCCCGTCGGCGCGAGCAAGCTCGTGCCGCACGCCAGGGCCGCGCTCTGTGAAGGCGCAGTGCCGCGCTACCTGCGGGCCGCGCTCGAGGAGGCGCTGGGTGAGATCGAAGTGCTCGGTGAGCGGGCGGAGTCGCTGCGCGTCGAACTGGCAGGGCTGGCTCAGCGGATGCCCGACACCGCACTGCTCATGAGCGTGCCGGGCGTCGGCGTGCTCAGCGCGACCGCGCTCGTCGCCTTCACCGGCCCCATCGGCCGCTTCCGCACGGGTCGCCACTTCGCTTCCTACCTCGGACTCACGCCGCGCGAGTACTCCTCGGGCCACACGCGCCGGCTCAGCCGCATTACCAAGCGCGGCAACGCCTACGTGCGTACGCTGCTCGTGCACGGCGCGCGCTCTGCGCTGCGGGCCGGAGCGGCTTCGAACGAGCCCGACGACCTGCGCGCTTGGGCGCTCGCCGTCCAGCGACGCAGCGGCCACAACAAGGCCGCCGTCGCGCTCGCCAACAAGCTCGCGCGCGTCTGTTGGCGCGTGTGGCGCGATCAACGTCCCTTCGAACGGCGATCGGCCGGTTAGGAGGAGGCGCTACCTCAACGAGCTGCAAGCCGACAGACGATGGGCCACCGGTCAGACCGGCGCGGGGCAGAGCCGATAACAAGCTTGGCCAATGGGGCCGCGCAAAAACGATTGGCTCCCCGCGCGCGACTTTCCATCGTGGCCAGGGCAACCAACGCCCACTATCGGGCCGGAGATACGACTGCAGTCGACCCACGCCCATCGACCGCCGCTCTTG
>JBDLIA010000215.1 GCA_039715185.1 Gemmatimonadota bacterium | reverse complement strand
CGCCACGCTCACCTCCCCGTGGTCTACGGCATGCCGGCGTTCGATTCCATTCGAGACGATCCCAGGTTCGTGGCGCTCGTGCGGGGGATGGGGCTCTAGGGCGATTCATCGGCTGGGGCGTCGTTCCACCGTTGCGGCACCCCCCGCGGGCGAGCGACATTGCCGCGTCCGATCGGGTCCGCCGCCGTCCCGCCAGGGCGCCCTCGGCGTCTCAGGCGCGGCCAGTCCAACATGCCGGAGCACGCCCATGCAAGCCTTGCCGAAACGCACCCACGCACGCGCGGCGCGCGCCGCGGCCGCCGCGATCCTGTCGCTGGCGCCCCTGACGCCGGCAACCGCGCAGGCTCCGGACGGGGCGGAGGCCGAGGTGCTGGCCGCGGTGCAGGAGTTCTTCGACGCCATGGCGGCGCGCGATTCCGTGGCGGCCGCGGACATCCTCATCGATGAGGGTGTGTTCTTCGCGGTGGGGACGCAGGACGGCGTTCCCGGCCATACCGTGTCCAGCCACGCCGCCTTCGCGCGCCTAGTGGGCCAGCTCGAGGATCCGATCATCGAGCGGATGTGGGACCCCGAGGTTCTGATGCACGGTCCCATCGCCATCGTCTGGGCGCCCTACGACCTCTACCGGGGCGATGATTTCAGCCACTGCGGCGTGGACGGGTTCAGCCTCGTCCGGACGCCCGACGGCTGGAAGATCGCCGCGATCATCTTCACCCGGGAAACGGAGGACTGTCCGGACAATCCCGCGGGGCCGCTCGGTGGTGGTTCCTGAGCGCTGCGCCGCCGTCGACCCAGCTCTGGTCAGGGCGCCGAGGCCCCTCGTGAGCGGCCGATGAGCAACCGCCCCTCGTTCCTGGACGAACTCAAGCGCCGCAAGGTGGTGCGCGTTGCGGTGGTGTACGGCGCGACGGCGTTCGCCTTGCTGGAAGCAGCCGACCTGATCGTGCCGCGCCTCGAGCTCCCCGACTGGACGATCACTCTGCTGCTGGTGATCGCCATTCTGGGTTTGCCGCTCGCCCTAGTGATGGCGTGGATGTTCGACGTGAAGGATGGGGGCGTGCAAAGGACCCCGGACGCGGATGAGGCCGAGGATAGGTCGCCCGCGGCCCGCGAAGCACGCGCCGGCGCCCAGGCCTGGATTTCGCCACGCGCCGCAGCCGGAGCCGGCGTGGTGTTGGTGGTCGGCCTGGCCATCGGGTGGTTCGCGGGCCGCTCGCCCGCTGAATCAGGAGCCGGTGGAGGGGATGAGCGCCCATCAATCGCCGTGTTGCCGTTCGCCAACGTGGCGCAGGATCCCGCCGCGCTGCCGTTCGTGGACGGCCTCCATGACGACCTGCTTACCCACCTTTCCCGGCTGGAACTTTTTCGGGTGATTTCGCGGACGTCGGTGCAGGACTACAGGG
>JBDLIA010000214.1 GCA_039715185.1 Gemmatimonadota bacterium | reverse complement strand
GCCCGCGACAAGGTGCGGGTCGCCCGCACTCTGGAATCGCTGCCCAAAATCAGTGAAGCCTTCCGCACTGGCCAGGTGAGCTACTCCAAGGTGCGCGCTATGACCCGGGTGGCGACGCCGGAGAACGAGGACTACCTGCTGAACATTGCCCACCACGGAACCGCCGCCCACGTGGAGCGCCTGGTCTGCAACTACCGCAAGGTGCAGCGCATCGCCGAGCGCCAGCGCGCCAACTCCCTGCACGAGCAGCGCTGCGTGCAATTCCACCACGACGACGACGGCACCCTGGTCCTCGAGGCGCGCCTGCCGCCGGAGACCGGCGCCATCGTGCTCGAGGCACTGGCCGCCGCCGGCGAAGCCATGTACGTGCGCCGCCGGGAACGCGCTGCGGCCGAGCAGCCGCAGGGCGCTGGAGAAAACTCCGCGGAGTCGTCCCCGAACGAGGGCGTATATCTGCCGCCGGGACCGGCGGAAGCTAGCGCCGAGGATCCGGACACCCCCTGGTGGGCCCGGGACCTCAACGAAAAGCAGAGCTACGCGGCGCGGCGCGCCGATGCCCTGGTGCTGATGGCGGAGAGCCTGCTCGCCAACGGCGCCGGCTCACGCCCTGGCGGTGAGCGCAATCATCTCGTCGTGCACGTCGACGCCGAGGTGCTCGCCGATCCGGACGCCGGGGGCCGCTCGGAGCTCGAGGACGGCCCGGCGCTTGCCGGCGAAAGCACCCGGCGCCTGGCCTGCGATGCGAGCATCGTGCGCCTGGTGGAAGACGCCGATGGCATGCCGCTCGACGTCGGCCGCAAGACCCGCAGCATCCCCGCCGCCATTCACCGGGCACTCAGGGCTCGCGACCACGGTTGCCGCTTCCCCGGCTGTACCGCGCGGTATTTCGTCGAGGGCCACCACGTCGCGCACTGGGCTCACGGCGGTGAAACGAGCTTGCAGAACCTGGTGCAGCTCTGTCACTTCCATCATCGCCTGGTGCACGAAGGCGACTACGGTGTGCGCGTCTCGGGAGATCAGCGCTTCGAGTTCACCCGCCCCGACGGGCGCGTCATCGACGCGGTGCCGAAAAACTCCGCGGAGTCGTTTCGCGACACCGATATCGAAACCCTGAACCGCGAGCACGGTCTGGATATCGATGCCGGGACCTGCGTTTTTCCGGGGAGCGGCGCGCGGATGGATCACGCCCAGGCGGTGGAGGAATTGCTCCACCGCGACGGCGCCTTGCATCTGGATCCCGAGACCGGGCACTACCCCGCGCACTTTCCGCACGCTCGACAAGACGGATGGGGCGGTGGCTAGGGGTGAGCTTGGG
The DNA here is from genome assembly GCA_039715185.1 of Gemmatimonadota bacterium. Classification (NCBI taxonomy): domain Bacteria; kingdom Pseudomonadati; phylum Gemmatimonadota; species Gemmatimonadota bacterium. The sequence goes on along the minus strand of JBDLIA010000214.1, from coordinate 94 downwards.
AAGCTCGACCTGTCGGTCGGAATGTTGGGCTTCGCTTTGCTCAGCCCAACCTACAGTACTTATATAACGCCCTCTTCGCGCAACGCCGCTAGTT
>JBDLIA010000213.1 GCA_039715185.1 Gemmatimonadota bacterium | reverse complement strand
TTCACGACGGCGTTGGTCGCCGGTTTTGTTTTCCATGGCCTCGCGCTACTGAATTTGCTCGTGGACAAGAGTTCCTGGTAGCCTAGCAACAGCTAGGCGGAATCACGTACTCGACGAGAGCCCAGAAGCCTCGTTGCGGGGGGTGCGCAGTGATGGCCAACGCGCAGACCGTCGAATCGACGCGGCAGCGGCCGCTCCGGCTGTGGCCCGGCGTGGTCATCGTGCTGCTGCAGTGGCTGACCCGGTTCAGTCTTCCCGTCATCGCGCCCGACGTCGAGTCCTTCGCCGTGCTGAGCGGACCCATCGGCGCGTTGGCCGTCGTCGTCTGGTGGGTGTTCTTCAGCAGGGCGCCGTGGTCCGAGCGCGTGGGCGCGATCCTCCTGATGGTCGCCGCGCTGGCCGCGACACCGTACATCCTCCACGAGTCGGTCCGGGCCGGGAACATGGGGGTCCAGTTCTTCGTCTACGCCCCTGCGGTGCTGAGCCTCGGCTTCGTCGCATGGGCGGTGATCACCCGTGACCTCGCTGACCGACTTCGGCGCGCGGCGATGGTCGTGACCATCTTGCTCGCGTGCGGCGGGTTTGCGCTTTTCCGGAACGACGGTCTCACCGGCGAGGGCGCTCCGGATTTCAACTGGCGGTGGGCCGAGACTGCCGAGGAGCGGCTCCTGGCCCGAGCCGGCGACGAGCCGACGGCGCTCCCCTCGGCGCCGGCGGCAGCAGAGACAGAAGCCGCGTGGCCCGGCTTTCGCGGGCCTGATCGCGACGGCAGCGTCCCCGGCGCGCGGATCGCGACCGACTGGTCCGCGTCGCCGCCGGTCGAGCTGTGGCGCCGGCCGATCGGACCGGGCGTCTCGTCGTTCGCGATCGGCGGCGACCTCCTCTACACCCAGGAGCAGCGGGGCGACGACGAGATCGTCGCCAGCTACAGCGTGACCACCGGTGAACCGGTGTGGCGACACCGCGACGCGGCACGGTTCTGGGACTCCCATGTCGGCGCCGGTCCGCGCGGGACGCCGGCCTACCGCGAAGGTCGCGTCTACACCTTCGGTGCGACCGGAATCGTGAACGCGCTCGACGCCGCCGACGGCGCCGTGGTGTGGTCGCGCAACGCCGCGTCCGACACCGACAAGGAAGTCCCGGAATTCGGCTTCACGAGCTCGCCGTTGGTGGTCGACGACGTCGTCATCGTCGCCGTTGCCGGCCAGCTCGTCGCCTACGACACCGCCACCGGCGATCCCCGCTGGTCCGGCCCGGAGCGCGGCGGCGGCTACAGCTCACCCCACCTGTTGACGATCGACGGGGTCGCGCAGGTCCTGCTCCTGAACGGCGCCGGGGCGACGAGCGTGGCGCCGGCCGACGGCACGCTGTTCTGGGAGTACACGTGGCCGGGCTACAGCTACCTGCAGCCGGCCCTGACCGCGGACGGCGATTTGCTGATCAGCGACATCGAGTTCATGCCGAGCGGGATGCTCCGCCTCGCGGTGACGCGCGGCCCCGGTGGCTGGACCGTCGAGGTACGCTG
>JBDLIA010000212.1 GCA_039715185.1 Gemmatimonadota bacterium | reverse complement strand
CCAGCGCGGAGACCGAAAGAGCCCCGGCGACTGCACTGCACACCCGAGCCAGCGCAGAGGCCAGCCCATGCACGCCGCTTCGCGAGCAGCTGATGGCAGGAGCCAGCGAAGAAGAAAAAACCGCAAGAACGTGGCCGTCGCCGCATAACGGACCGGCGTTCAGCTGCCGCCGGCCCGTGAAGCACCCAGGATACAACCCGGACGCCGCTGGCGCGCTGGCCCCTCAGCCAGCGGCGGCCGGTAGAGGCCGCCGCACCCCTGGCCCGCCGGCGGTCAGCTGCAACGCCTTGTTATGCGGCGCGAACTGGGCGTGAGGACGTGCCCCGCCGGGCACGGGCGCGGCGCACCTCGCGCCCCAGCGCGGTTCGCAGCGGGACCCCGGGGCCCCGTACAGCAGGGCGGCCCCAGCGCGGAGACCAAAGGGACCCCGGCGACTGCACTGCGCACCCGAGCCAGCGCAGAGGCCAACCCACGCACACCGCTTCGCGAGCAGCTGATGGCACGAGCCAGCGCAGAAGGAAAAACCGCAAGAACGTGGCCGTCGCCGCATAACGGATCGGCGCTCAGCTGCGAGCGCCGCTGACCGGATACGGTAGCTCACCCGGCCCCGCCGCCAGATGGCACAGCCGACCTGCGAGCGAAGCGAGCTCTGGGCGGCATTGCCCCAAGACGCCGCCGCCAGCGCTCGTCAGCTGCAGCGCCTTGTTAGGCCGCAGGCGTACGGCTACCAAACCCCTGGCACTAGGCGCCAACGAACCCGGGTCTGATACTCGCGATAGCCGGCGAGCCGGTCTCGAAGCGTTCGATCTTCGCGTGATGTTCGCGCGACGAAGAGAACCGTGGCTACGGCCGCAGGCAGCAAAGCCCAGATGGACGTGAGCGCGAATGGAAGGGCCAGGTGGGCGAGCAGCAGGCCCGCGTAACCGGGATGCCGAATCAGAGCATAGGGCCCCGAGGAGACGACCGAGTGATCGCGATCCTCCTGGATCCGTACGAAGCTCGCGAAGAATGGGTTGGAGTAGACCGCCCAGTACGTGAAGCCATAGCCCAACGCAAAGACGAGAAGCGCCGCCACCTGAACGGATTGCGCCATCGGGAGGGCAGGGCCGAAGCGAACGGCATCGAGGCCAGCCACGACGAACGTACCTGGGTACAGAGCCAGAAAGCCGAGCGTTGCGAGCACCACGTCGCCGCGATCCACGCCGGGCCCAGGAGCCGCCCGCTCCCGGAGGAGCTCAGGGTCGAGAAACGCGAAGGCGGCCGCCTTGGGCAGGGAGTAGATACCTAGAACAGCCCACGCCATGGGCCATGAGAGGCTGCCGGCGGCGCCGAATAGGCACACTCCGAAGAGGAGTAGCTCTGCAACGGATATTGCGGCGGCCCGAATCAAGAACCCACCCTGCGGCCTAACGGATCGGCGCTCAGCTGCGAGCGCCGCTGACCAAGCAGGGTAGCCCACCGCGCCCCGCCGCCAGACTCCTCAGCCGACCTGTGAGCGAAGCGAGCTTGGGGCGGCGTTGCCGCGGT
>JBDLIA010000211.1 GCA_039715185.1 Gemmatimonadota bacterium | reverse complement strand
GACCTTGCCGTTGACGTAGAACGCCAGCCGGCCATCCATCGACGAATCGTAGGGCTGCGGCGCATTCTCGCCCTGCAGCAGGTCTAGCGGCCCGCTCGCTCGGTTCTCGGACAGCGTGACCTCGGCGATGCCGACGTAGAACAGGTCCGTGCGCTTGAACTCCAGGTCGCGAAGATAGAGCGAGCCGTTGCCCGCATCGTCGAGCACGGCGACTTCGACCGTATGCGCGCCGGCCGACAGGATCTCCTCCGCGGCGAAGTTGCCCTGCGGGTCGACCGGAACCTGGCGGCCCGCCACCCAGACCGTGTGGTCCGCCGGTATGCCGCTGCCCTGCACCTTCACCGTGCCGCCGTCTACCGGAATCTGGTGGTGCGCCAGGTCGCTCTCGCCGTAGGCGGCGAGCAGCTCGCGCGGTGGCGCGGCCACGGCAGCCGCGGCCTCCGCATCATCCGCCGACTGCCGGAGGCCGGGTGTCACGACCTCTCCAGCCGACGGCTCGCGGTACAGCCACAACGGCCGCGCATCCGTTTCGTCGAAGTTGCCCTTCGAGTCATAGGCGCGCAGCAGGTACTTGAGCTCGCGTACCGGGCCCCCGGGACTTTCTGCAGCCGGCTGCCACTCCGCCAGGCCCGCGTCATCGACCGCGATGATCTCGAGCGGCATGGCCTGTAATGACTGCTGCTGCTCGAAGATCCGGATTTCGGCGCGCTCGATGAAGCTCGAGTAGTTGTTGTACATCCGGAAACGCACGAGCGATGCGACAGGACCGTCGCCCAGGTGGCTCACCGCCACGGCGGCTGGATGCGCGGCAACGCTGAGCCGCCGCCGCGACTCGAGGTTGTCGAAGCGGAACTGGACCCTGGCGTCGTCGAGGGCGACGTCGGTGCAGCGCTGGACATCGGCCGCGCTGCGGCCCGGGTCGTCGATCGGCTTGCCGTCCACGGTGATGCGCATCACGTTGAGCTCGTAGGGGCTCTTCGGACGGAGTTCCCGGGTGATCGGCGTGATGTCCACGCCCTCGTAATCGTCGAGCGGCGCCGGTTCGTCATACACGACCTGCACGCGCACGAACGACTCTTCGCCCTGGATGAAGCCGGCGTTCACGACGTCGTCGGACTGGACGTAGCCGCGTCCCTCGTGCTCGGACCGGGCACTCGACAACAGCGGATCCTGCTTGACGATGTCCATGGTGCGGCGGGCCCGCGCCGCGGAAAGGCCGATGTCGTCGCCATACACGGAGGCGGTGCGGCGGTCGAGGCGCTCGTTCTTCGTGTAACCGATAAACCGCAGTCGCGCGTTGGTCCGGTCCACGACGTCCGTCAGCGCGCGATGTAGATTCGCCGCGTAGCCGGGCGGAATGATCGGCTGACCGTTCGCGAGCTCGAGCGTCGGGATGCTGCCCCAGGGGGGATCGTAGACCTTGGTCACCATTTCCTCGCCGACATCGCCGGGACAGAGTTCCGGCTCGTCCGGCAACTCCTGGAGAGGATCGTCGTACCAAAACTCCACCTCGACGCGACGATTCAGCGTCCGTCC
>JBDLIA010000210.1 GCA_039715185.1 Gemmatimonadota bacterium | reverse complement strand
GCGAGTTCTTGCCCACAGCCGAGACCACCCTCACCGAACCAACCACGGGCTCCGGCCGGGGCCGGAACCTACGGCCGGCACCTCCCGGCCTCCGCCGCGACCGAGGTCCGAACCCTGCCGCGAAGCGGCTCGGGACCGAGGAAGTCCGGAACGGTACGCTGGGCGGCTCGGCTGTGGACAAGGGGCGTCGGGGGCCGAGCTCGCGTCGACGACCGATGAGTTTTTTTTCACTGTGCTACGACACGCGTTCGTTTTTCCCTTGACGACTTTGGCGCGAAAGCACCCCGAATCCGGGCGTGGTGCGCTGGCGTGTCGCGTGCAAAGCGGTGCGCGTGCGTGCGGCGATGAAACGTTTCTCGAGAGTTTTTTCTCATCGAGAGGGCGAAGCGTCGCGCACATCGGCGGACAGAGAGGATCGGGGTCCGAAAAAAAGGCCGTGTTAGAGAAGGGAATGAACGCGCGCGAATTTGTCGGACGTCTCGATCGAGGTGAGGTCATCGGTTCACTCGACGTGTGGGTCAAACGCGAACGGGACGCGACGGCGGTGATCGTCGCGCACCTGGTGGTACTCGAGCGCGAGCGGATCCACATCGATATGGGGTACGCGTCGCTGTTTTCGTACTGCACCGAAAGACTCGGGTACTCGCGGGACGCGGCGTACAAGCGGATCCGCGCGGCGAGGGCGGCGGAGGATCATCCCGAGGTTATCGATCATCTCGAGTCGGGCGAGCTTTCGCTGTCGGGGGTGCTCGCGCTGGCCAAGCACCTGACTGGCGGCGAGGTTGGCAAAGAGCTACTCGAGGCGTCGCGCAAAAAATCGACGCGTGAGATCGAGGCGATGGTGGCGACCGAGGTCCGAACCCTGCCGCGAAGCGGCTCGGGACCGAGGAAGTCCGGAACGGTACGCTGGGCGGCGCGGTTTCCGGATGCCAACTCGCCGCGCGGCGAGTTGCGCATGAAAGCGGTCGGCGATGAGCTGGTCAGGATCGAGATGGTGGTGGCGACCTCGGTCGCTGAGAAGCTCGAGCGGGCGCGGGACATCGATCGCCACCGCAACCCGTCGGGCGACATCGAGCCGATCCTCGACGAGGCGCTGGATCTGTTTGTCGCCGGTGTCGAGAAGCGCAAGCATGCGGTGGTCGATGCGCCGCGGGCCCGTAATGAAGAGATCGAGACCGAGACGGTGCCGGCGGCGGTCCGTCGGGCGGTGCACGACAGAGACGGAGGTCGGTGCACCTTCGAGGGCACCGAGCGGGTCTGCGGCGAGCAGGCGTTCGTCGAGTTTGACCACGTCCAATCGCGGGCGCGGGGAGGCGAGCACTCGGAGGAAAATGGCGCCGAGCTCTGCGGCGTGCACAACCGCCGCAAGGCGGAGCTAGAGATGGGCACAGACGCGATCGACCGCGGCCGGGCCCGCACTCAGACCGAGCGAGATCTGTTATCGGCGATGGTGAACCTGGGCTATCGGCGCCCCGAGGCACGAGCGCGAACCCGAGAGGCGCTCGACAAGCTCGGGCCGGACTCCTCGCTCGAGTCGCTGTGTA
>JBDLIA010000209.1 GCA_039715185.1 Gemmatimonadota bacterium | reverse complement strand
TACGCGTCGCACCATCTACCTCGACTACAACGCGTCCACCGCGCCCGACCCCGAAGTCGTGGCGGCGATGATGGACGCGCTGGCGGAGGGCGCCGGCAACCCGTCGAGCGGCCACGAACCGGGGCGCCGGGCGGCGCGAGCCGTCGAAAGCGCGAGACCGGAGGTGGCCTCGATCCTGGGAGCCCATCCGGACGAGATCGTGTTCACGTCCGGGGGCACCGAGTCGAACAACCACGTGCTCAAGGGCCTGTTCCACCGCGCCCACGGGAGGCCCCACTTCGTCACGTCGGCGATCGAGCATCCTTCGATCATCGAACCGTGCCGATTCCTCGAACGCCTCGGCGCACGCGTGACGTACCTGCCCGTCGACCGGAGTGGGCGCGTTTCGCCCGACGATGTGGCGGACGCGATCGACGACGACACGGTGCTCGTGTCGGTCATGCACGCCAACAACGAGACCGGGACGATCCAGCCCATTCGTGAGATCACCGCCGTGGCCAGGGAAAGGGGAGTCCTCGTCCACACGGACGCGGCCCAATCGGTGGGAAAGATCCGCACCGACGTGCGCGAGCTGGGGGTCGACCTGCTCTCCCTCGCCGGGCACAAGCTGCACGGGCCCAAGGGCGTGGGGGCGCTGTTCGTCCGGCGCGGCGTCGAGCTCGAACCGTTGCTGCACGGAGGAGGACACGAGGCGGGACGGAGATCGAGCACGGAAGCCGTGCCCGTGATCGCCGGGCTCGGCGCGGCGTGTCGCGTGGCGGAGAGCTGGATCGACTCGGAGACGATCCGCTCCCGGCGGGACCAACTGTGGCACGGGCTGCGAGAGCTGCTGGGCGAAAAGGTGCGGGTGAACGGAGACCCGGGGGCCCGCTTGCCGAACACGCTGCACGTCTCCCTGCTCGGCGAGGACGCCTCGGCGATTCTCGACCGCATCCCCGAGCTCGCGGCGTCAACGGGGTCGGCGTGTCACACGGGGAGCGAGGCGCCCAGCGGGGTGCTCGGAGCCATGGGCCTGGGAATGGACGAAGCCCGAGGAGCGTTGCGGCTCAGCGTGGGGCGCTGGACGACGGAGGAAGAGGTGGAGTACGCGGTCGAGCGGCTGGCGCGCGCGGTCGAGGCGGCGCCTTCAATGCCCCGATAGGCCGGCCACCATTCGCGCGCCAAGCTGCGCGGCTTCGCCATCGGTCAGGCCCGCCTCGGTCAGGACCCGCCAGGCGTCGAAGTCCACCGCGAGCCGCAGACTCGCCGTGAGCTCCGCGGAGTCCGCCCCCGTTTCGGCCCAGCCCAGGGCCAGGGTGCCGACGACCTCCTCCAGGTAGGGCCACCAAATGACGTCCAGAGTGGCCGCGACCGCCTCCACGGTCGATGCGTCCCGCAGCACTCTGCTCATCATGTCCTGTTCCAGGCGGTACCAGCGGTACAGGTCCTTCAGCGCGGCGACCAGGCGCTTCGAGGGGTCGTCGATTCCCGCCCACGAGTCCGGCGCGGGAAAGGGACTTTGGCTCGCCCAGTGCGTGGAGCAGGCCGTGAAGAGGTCGGCCTCGGTGGGGAAGTGGG
>JBDLIA010000208.1 GCA_039715185.1 Gemmatimonadota bacterium | reverse complement strand
CGTAGCTCCCCGCGAGTCGCGTACACGGCTACGGGTCCGGGCAGTTGGCTTCTGAGGACGAGCACGGCAGGAGCGAGTTCTCCCGGGCGCTGCCCTGCGTCACTGCCGGCTCGGGCGGACTCCGCCGCCGGATTGCCGGCGCAGGCGGAGGCGAGCAGGACGAGCAGGCCGCACGGGAGTCGTCGCGCAAATCGACGGGCTGGTGAGCGCAGCACGGTACCTCCGAATCACGGTGGGGCAGGAGCGTTCGGGCCACCCCGCGTGAGCGCGATGACCATGCACTCGGGATTAGCGGAATCGGAGGCGAAAGCGGCTCAAGGCGGTGTCGGAAAAAGGGGGAGAGCAGTGGAATCCCGGGCCGGAACCCACGCGGAGAGGCGCGGCCAGGCCGCGGGGTTGGCCAGCGTGACATGCCCCGGCCAGCTACCGCGGTGACGCCTCCCCGCATCTACTGCATTCCCGCCACCGATGCGCCCATCGTCGCGGTCTTCCGGCGCGGCCCATCGGCGTGGTCGCACGTCGGCCGATGGGACATCGCGGAGGGGCAGTACGAGCCCGGCGGCTGGCTGAAGGGGCGCATCTTTCCGCGCCGTTCGGACCTGTCACCGGACGGCCGCTACCTCTGCTATTTCGCGCACAAGCCCACGGCCACTTGGGAACACGGAGACGCGTACGTGGCGCTGTCGCGGCTGCCCTGGCTGAGTGCGCTACACGCGTTCGCGGAGATCGGCACCTGGACGCGCGGCTACGCCTTCAACGTGGACGGCAGCGTCTCCCACCCCGACGACGAGGGATTGCCGATGCGCTGGGGACTGGAGCCCCTGCCCACGGTGCAGTTCGCCCTCGAACGAAGGCGCGGCTGGGAGGAGGCCGCCGACTCGCCGCCGAGGCGTCCGGACGACTTCTGGGACCAGCACCGCAACGCCCGCATACGCAAGCCGGAGCCGGGCGGTGAGCGCGTGTTGTGCGTGGAGAGTCACGGCTGGGCCGGAGGGGAGTTCGGCAAAGGTCAGGCGGTCGACGGGTTGAGGGTCAGCTACTCGATGGAGCGAGAGGGCGACGTCCGTCTCCTGGCCGACATTCAGTGGGCCGACTGGTCGCTCGACGGCAGACTCCTCGTGGCGACCCGAGACGGGAGGATCCAGATCCGGGGCCCAGCCAGCGGTCGCGAGGAGGTTGCGTTCGACGAAGACCTGACAGCGTTGACCCCGAACCCCCAGCCGGCGCCCGCATGGGCGTGTCGTTGGTAGACGCCCACGGACCGACGCGGTTCGTGGCGGGGACGGGAGGGTTGCTTGTCGCTTTGGGTCGCGGCCATGTCGATTTTCTTCAAGACGAGCCATCGGCCGGCCCTCAACTTGTCGATCGTCCCCCGCGTTCTATGAAAGACGCGCGCCGCCTTGTCATGCGGCTACGCCGACCAAAGCCACATGACGCGTGAGTTTCGTCGTTTTCTTGGAATCACCCCGGGGAAGTTGCGATCTACGAAAAGCGTCGTAGATTAGCAGCATGAGTCCGGCTAGACCCACCGAATCCGAGCTCGAGATTCTCCAGGTGCTCT
>JBDLIA010000207.1 GCA_039715185.1 Gemmatimonadota bacterium | reverse complement strand
CTCCTTGCCGTAGCGACGGCTACGGCGCGTCGTTCCGCCTTGCCCCGCGGGCGCATCACGCGCCTCGGTGCACACGGGACTTCCGCGCCGGCACACTAGGGGTCGCCGGGCCTACTCCCCCAGCTGCACTTCGGCCACCCGCTCCCGCGCGAAGCGGATGGACGCGGGCAGCAGGTCCGAGTCCTCCGCGTAGAGGTCCTGTACGGCTTCCACCACGGAGTAGCGCGACTCCCCGGACAGGGCGGCCAAGACCGGCCGCTCGGCGGCGCTGGCCAGCAGGTCCTGGCTGTCGGCGGCGAACAGCGTCACCTGGGGCTCGAGCTCGCCGCCGATCGCGATTCTGCGCCGGGCGGCGGCCCATGGAATGGCCACGTCGGCGCCCACCACTTCGGGCAGCAGCTCCAGCGCCACCCACAGCAGCGCCATGCGCCAGCCGCGCGCGGCCTCCACGGGCTCCTTGATCTCCAGCCCGAGCCGCTCGCCTTCGTCGCGCCACCACGTCACCTGAAGCTGCTCGCCGCCGAGCTGCGCGTAGCGTCGCAGGCCGCCGGTACGCAGGCGGCCGTACATGCGGTCGGCCAGGAGCAGGTAGGAGCCCAGCTCGCGGAGCGGCCCGCCGTCGCGGTCGAGGACGACCCGCAGGGTCGCACCGTCCTGGCCGATGGCGCTGGCGAGCTCCTTGGCGGCGGCCTCGGGTACCCAGTTGGGGACGCCGCTGGAGGCCTCGTGAGGGCTCATCGCGGCCCCCCCGGCGGCAGCGTGCGGTCCTGCCCCAGCGCGCCGTATCGCTCCAGGATCGACAGTACGTCCTCCAGGGGCAGAGCCTCGATCGTGCCCCGGTGGCCGCTCACAGTGGTGGCCCTGAACAAGGAATTGTAGATGGCTTCCTCGGTCGCCTCGGCGACCGCCTGGAACAGACCCGACATGCCGCCATTGGCCAGATCGTCGATCGCGCGGGAACCGTCCCCGGAGGTCGAGCCGGCCGCTCGCCTAACCGACTCAGCGGTCGAGAACGCGATCACGAAATCTCCCGAGCCGTTGGTCATGCTCGAACCCGTGCGCGCCAGCCCGGCGATGGATCGGGCACCCAGCCGCTCCAGGCTGCGCGCGCTCAGCGGGGCGTCCGTGGCGATCACGATCATGACGCTGCCGTCTCCGTCGCCGCCCGGATCGTCCGGGCTCGCGGCCTCCAGCGCGCGCTGGAACGCGTACTGGCCCAGCTCACGCCCCACCGGCGCGCCGTTTATCGTCAGCACGCCGCCGTAGTTGCTCTGCACGAGCACGCCCACCGTCCAGCCGCCGAGCGCGTCGGGCAGGTGCCGCGAACTGGTGCCGATGCCACCCTTCCAGCCGAACGCCACGGTGCCCGCGCCGGCGCCCACGGCGCCTTCTTCCACCGCGCCGCCGGAGGCCTCCTCCAGGGCCGCGACCACGTGCCCCGGCTCGATAGGCCGCGCGCGGATGTCGTTGAGGAAGCCGTCGTTGGTCTCGCCCACCACCGCGTTCACCGAGCGTACGCTTTCCATCCCGGGCCGCTCCAGCATCCAGCCGACCATGGCGTCCGC
>JBDLIA010000206.1 GCA_039715185.1 Gemmatimonadota bacterium | reverse complement strand
GCGTGAATTTTTCGCAACAGGAGGTGGCGAGTTGGCCGGCACGGATATCAGGGGTTATGTCAAACGGGGAATAGTGGGCTTGTTGGCCATGCCTGTGGCGCCATCGGCCGCGCTGGCTGAAAGCAAATTCCTATACCTGACCTCACTCGCGGGACGACGGTGCTTGGTCCGCGCGGCGACGATCCTGGGCGCTGTTCTGCTCGCGGCCGCCCCAGCGGCCGGGGCCGGGCCGGAGGCCTTCGACCTGGTGCTCGCCAACGGCCGGGTGATGGATCCCGAGTCGGCGCTCGACGCCGTGCGTCACGTAGGGATCCGGAACGGGAAGATCGCCGCGGTCTCCGCCGAACCGCTCGCGGGTGACGAGGTTCTCGATGTCACGGGGCTCGTCGTCGCGCCGGGCTTCATCGATCTCCACGCCCACGGGCAGGACCCCGTTACCTTCGGCATCCTCGCCCGCGACGGTGTCACCACCGCTCTCGAGATGGAGGGAGGCGTGCTCCCGGTGGCCGAGTGGTACGAGGAGCGCGCGGGAAAGAGGCGCCTCAACTACGGCGCCGCGGTCAGTCACCCCGGGGCGCGCTTCGAGGTGCTCGAGGAAGATGCCGAGCTCGACAACGGTCTCGGCTCCTCCGACGCCTGGTCTCACCAGCCGGCGAGTGCCGAGGAGATCGAGCAGATCGCCGCCGTCGTCGACCAGGGCCTGGCCGAAGGGGCGATCGGTATCGGCTTCGGGATCCAGTACACCCCGGCCGCCACCCGCGACGAGATCTGGCGGGTGTACAAGGTCGGCGAGAAGCACGGGGTCACCGGCTTCGCCCACGTCCGTTTCGCGGCGATGGCGGAGCCGGGCAGCAGCGTCGAGTCGGTGCAGGAGATGATCGCCATTGCCGCGACCGGACCTTCGGTCCACATCTGCCACCTGCCGAGCACCGGTCTCGGGAAGGTCCCCATCCTCCTCGAGATGATCGACGCCGCCCAAGAGCGAGGCATCGACGTGACCACCGAGGCGTACCCCTACGTCGCCTCGTCGAGCTTCATCGGCGCCGCCATCCTCGATCCGGGCTGGCGCGAGAGGCTCGGCCGCGACTACGGGGACATCGGCTGGGCCGCCACCGGGGAGCGTTTGACCGAGAAGACGTTCCACCGCTATCGCGAGGAGCAGCCGAACGGCACGATCATCGCCTACGTGATGGAGGAGGAGAACGTTGTGAAGGCGATGGCCCACCCCACGGTGATGATCGCGGCCGACGGCGGCGATCTCTCGTCTGGAAAGGGCCACCCGCGGAGTGCGGGGAGCCACGCGCGGGTCCTCGGCGTCTACGTTCGTGACAAGGGGGTGATGTCGCTCATGGACGCCATCGCCAAGATGACCCTGCTGCCGGCCCAGCGGATGGAGACGGCGGTGCCCGGCATGCGAGACCGGGGCCGGATCCGGGTCGGTGCCCACGCCGACATCACGATCTTCGACCCGGAGCGGGTGATCGATCGGGCGACCTTCGAGAGCCCGGCCGAGATGTCGGAGGGCATCCCTCACATGCTCGTCGGCGGCACCTTCGTCGTCCGTGATTCCGAGCTCGTCGAGGGCGCGACGCCGGGCCAGCCGATCCGCCGCGAGA
>JBDLIA010000205.1 GCA_039715185.1 Gemmatimonadota bacterium | reverse complement strand
CGCCGCCGGCCAGCAGGGCCTCTCGGTCGCCTTCGATCTCGCCACCCACCGCGGCTACGACTCGGACCACCCGCGCGTGACGGGCGACGTGGGCAAGGCCGGCGTCGCGATCGACTCCGTGGAGGACATGAAGACCCTGTTCGAGGGCATCCCGCTCGATCAGGTGACCGTCTCGATGACCATGAACGGCGCCGTGCTGCCCGTGATGGCCTGCTTCATCGTCGCCGGCGAAGAGCAGGGCGTGCCGCGGGAGAAGCTCGCCGGGACCATCCAGAACGACATCCTGAAGGAGTTCATGGTCCGGAACACGTACATCTATCCGCCCGAGCCCAGCATGCGGATCGTGGCCGACATCATCGAGTACACGGCAAAGCAGATGCCGAAGTTCAACTCGATCTCGATCTCCGGCTATCACATGCAGGAGGCGGGCGCGACGACGGTGCAGGAGCTCGCCTTCACCATCGCCGACGGCCTGGAGTACGTCCGGGCCGCGCGCTCGAAGGGGCTCGACGTCGACGCCTTCGCCGGGCGCCTCTCGTTCTTCTGGTGTATCGGGATGAACTTCTACCTCGAGATCGCGAAGATGCGCGCCGCCCGCCGCATCTGGTGCGAGCGCATGACCGCCGAGTTCGCCCCGAAGAAGCCGGGCTCGCTGATGCTGCGGACGCACTGCCAGACGTCGGGGGCGAGCCTCACCGAGCAGGACCCGATGAACAACGTGGTCCGCACGACCATCGAGGCGATGGCGGCGGTGTTCGGGGGCACCCAGTCGCTCCACACGAACGGCTACGACGAGGCCGTGAGCCTGCCGACGGACGCGGCGGCGCGGGTGGCGCGGAACACGCAGCTGATCCTCCAGGAGGAGTCGGGCATTCCGGCGGTCGTCGACCCCTGGGGCGGCTCGTACTTCATGGAGAGCCTGACCGAGAGCGTCACCCAGGCCGCCGAGGCCCTGATCGACGAGGTCGAGGAACTGGGCGGCATGACGAAGGCGATCTCGGCCGGCATGCCGAAGCTCCGCGTCGAGGAGGCGGCCGCGCGGCGCCAGGCGCGCGTCGACAGCGGCGCCGACGTGATCGTCGGCGTGAACAAGTACGCGCTCGACGAGGAGACGCCGCTCGACGTCCGGGACATCGACAACACCGCGGTCCGCGAGGCCCAGGTGCGGCGTCTCGAGGCCATCCGCGAGGGCCGGGACGCGGGCGCCGTGGAGAAGGCGCTCGCCGAGCTCGGGCGGCTCGCGGAGACCGGGGAGGGCAACCTGCTCGAGTGCGCGGTCGAGGCCGCGCGCGCGCGGGCGACGCTCGGCGAGATCTCGGAGGCGCTCGAGAAGGTCTACACGCGGCACCGCGCCGAGGTGCGCTCGGTCTCCGGCGTCTACGGCGGGACCTACCGGGGCGACGACGAGTTCGAGGCGGCCCAGCGCGAGGTCGAGGCCTTCGCGAAGCAGGAGGGGCGCCGACCGCGCATGCTGGTCGTGAAGCTCGGCCAGGACGGCCACGACCGCGGCATGAAGGTGATCGCGACCGCCTTCGCGGACCTGGGCTTCGACGTCGACGTGGGGCCGCTCTTCCAGACGCCGGAGGAGGCCGCGCAGCAGGCGCTCGACGCCGACGTGCACGTGATCGGC
>JBDLIA010000204.1 GCA_039715185.1 Gemmatimonadota bacterium | reverse complement strand
GCGTGCATGGCTACCCGTGAACGCGCGCGCGCATGGCCACTGGTCCTCGCGAGAATGGCCTGGCCGGGCGCCCGCATGGCCACTCGGGACGTTTCCGCGGAAACGCGCGGCGGCGGATTGCGGCGAGTTCCCGAAAATCCGGAATGGGAAGATCAGCGAGATCTACGTTACGTTCGATCCGGCGATCTGATCCTAAGTCGCCACGGCCCCGGCCCGGGGGCCACCTTGGGTCGAGCCCCCGTCAAAGGAGAGCCCGATGGCGCCAGAGCGGACCGAACTGCTGCCCGGCGTCCGCGCCATCGAGCACACCGCCGACCTGGGCCTCGACATCGAGGCGCCCACCCTGCCCGAGCTCTTCCACCGCGCCGCGGCGGGCATGTTCATGCTGGTGCTGGGGAGGGAGGAGGCCGGCGAGGCGGAGGCCGATCAGGCGCCGGGCGAGGCGCCCTCCGCCGGCAACGCCGACACCGTCCGCTCGCTCTCCTTGTCCGCCGTCGACCTGCCCGCCCTCCTCGTCGCCTGGCTGCGCGAGCTGCTCTACCTGCACCAGGTCGAGGAGCTCACCTACGCCTCTGCCGATTTCGAGACCCTGGACGAGGCGGGATCGCTGAAGGCGCAGGTGAAGCTCGCCCCGGCATCGCCCGAGACGGTCCGCGAGATCAAGGGCGTCACCTATCACCAGCTCGCGGTCGTCCGGCAGGACGGAGGTTGGCGAGCGCGGGTCGTATTCGACGTGTGAGACGCAGGCTGGCCAACCTGGCCGGAGCGGGAGACTCGCCACCATGTACCGCCGACACACGGGTTGTTGCCGGTCAGTCCATGGAAGGTGGGTCGGTGCTATTGAGACTCAGCCGGTGTCTCGCGGAGAAGGTCCCACAAGCCTCGCGGGGTCAGGATGGGCAGTGGCGGGTCTACCACCCCGGTGAGATCCCGATCGCCGGACACGAGTACGTGCGCTGCTGCGGCGACGGCCTGCTCGAGGATGCGCTTGTCGTCTTCGTCCCGGACCGCAATGTGGAGTTTCGGCGCGTCCGCAATCACTTCGGCTTCGCGCCTGAGGAACTCGTCTACCTCGTCGGCTATTGTGGCCTCGACTCTGAACTTCCGCCGCAAAGCTCGCCGGAGCTCGGAGAGCACCTGTTCGCTGAGAACGAGGTCGTGCTCGGACAGCGCTACTTGAAGGATATCGGCGCAGATGCCCCTGGTCGCCACTGCAGACGCGAGAACTTTGGTGTCGAGGAACACCCTCACGACAGGTCGCGGAAAACGTCCTCGTCGGTTAGGTAACCCTGGGCTTCGGCGAAGGGCATGATCCGGCGGCGTAGATCCTCGAGTTGGGCAATCGCCAACTGGCGCCGGAGCGCCTCGCGCACGAACTCGCTCCGGGTTCGGCCGCTCCTCCGCGCGGCTCGCGCGAGTCGCCGTTCAAGCTCCGCGTCTAGTCGGATGGTGAGAGCCGAAGTCTTCATGTCATACAACGTAATACACCAGAGCCCGTCTACCAAGCGTCAGCAGCTGACGCGGAGTAGGTTTCCGCACGGCAGCCGAGGCGCGCACGGCGCAACGGAGTCTCCACTCACCGCTGAGGGCGGGATCGACGACCACGGAGATCGGCGGGGTGATGGCCAAGGCGAGTTGAGATCTCGCAGAACAGCTAGGTCGGCCGTT
>JBDLIA010000203.1 GCA_039715185.1 Gemmatimonadota bacterium | reverse complement strand
AGCGCGAACGATCCCGCCTGCAGAGACGTGGGAGCGCTCCAGCCGGCCGCCCGCACCGCGTCGGCCAGCGCTTCGTGCAGCTCGATGTCACCGAAGTCGGACATGTGGGCTAGCCGCCCGGCCGGTCGCCCGGCTCGTAGGGCAGCTCGTTCAGGAAGTGCTGCGTCTCGGTATCGATTCGGGAGGTTCGAAGCCCGTCCGTACGCGCCTCGACCACGGTGGCCAGGCCGTGCGCGTGCACGTGGATCTCCACGGTGCCGTCGCCGCCGGCGAGGGTTACCGAGTGGTCGTCGCCCGCGGTGCGGCTGAGCGGAATCCTCCCCGTCAGGAACCCCTCAGCCGTGCGCAGGACGGCCTCCGCCGGCAGCGCGGTGATGCGTTCGTATGCGGCCATGTTCGGCGTTTCGCGTCGGTTTCGAAAAAAGTGACTCGGCCCCGCGCGCGATCGGCCGCTCGCGGGGCTGGCAATCTCTCCGGCCGCGGCGCACGCGGCAAGCCGACGGGGCCTACCCCGCGCCGCGCGAACCGGACATATTCCGCGGGTGAAATACAGTCCGAACGTCCAGCCCATCCGACCATCGGCCACCCTCGCCGTCGCCGCCCGAGCGGGCGAGCTGCGGGCGGCCGGCCGAGCGATCGTCGACCTGAGCGCCGGCCAACCCGACAGCGGAACGCCCGACTTCATCCGCGAGGCGGGCGCCGACGCCATCCGCGCCGGCAAGACCCGGTATACTCCGGCCCCCGGCATCCCCGAGCTCAGACGCGCGATCGCCGCCGACCTGGCGCGCCAGTATCCGGCGCAGCCGTCCGCAGAGGGAGTCGTGGTCTCGGCCGGAGCCAAGCAGTCGCTCTTCAACGCCGCTTTCACGCTCTTCGGCCCGGGCGACAAGGTGCTGGTGCCGACGCCGTACTGGACCAGCTATCCGTTTCTGGTGCATCTCGCGCGCGCCGAACCGGTGGAGGTCCCGCCGGGGCGCGGCGGCCGCGTCGACGTCGACGCGTTGGAGCGCGCCTGGGACCCGGCGGTACGCGGCCTGATCCTCAACTCGCCGTCGAACCCGGCCGGCACCGTGCACCGGCTCGACGAACTGGAGGCAGTCGCCCGCTGGGCGGCCGATCGCGACGTATGGATCCTGAGCGACGAGATCTACGCTCGCATCTGCTACGTCGCCGAGCGCGCTCCGGGGATGCTCGACCTGAGCCCCGAGCTGCGGGAGCGGGTGGTGGTGATCAACGGCGCGTCCAAGGCGTTCGCGATGACCGGCTGGCGCATCGGCTACACCTACTCGGCGCCGGAGCTGGCGCGGAAGATGGCCGCGGTGCAGTCGCACATCACCACGGCGCCGGCGACCATGGCGCAGTGGGCCGCGCTGACAGCCTACACCGACACCGCCCAGCAGGACCGAGCGGTCGCGCAACTGAGGGACACGTTCGCGCGCAGGCGCACCCGCCTGCTGGCGGACTTCGCCGAGCACCTCCCCGGCGTCGGGTACATAGAGCCGGAAGGCGCCTTCTACCTGTACTTCCGCATCGACGGCTTCTTCGACGAGAGCGCGCCCGATTCCGTGACGCTGTGCACGCAGCTCCTGGAGCGCGCGGGGGTCGCCGTGGTACCGGGCGTGGCGTTCGGCGATGACCGCTACGCGCGCCTTTCTTTCGCCGCATCCGACGATGACCTTGCCAAAGGCGTCGCGTTGATGGCCGAGGCGCTGGTGGGGGCCTCGGC
>JBDLIA010000202.1 GCA_039715185.1 Gemmatimonadota bacterium | reverse complement strand
CACAACCTGCAGTCGCCCGATCTGCGCCATGGCGAGGCGCTGGAATGGATTGGCACCGCCTTCGAAACGGCCAACCGGACGGTGGACGTCCGGCGCATCGAATCCGGGCGCGGGCGCCACAACATCCCCAACGTGGGGCTGCACCTGTGGCGCATCCGGGCCTACGAACACAGCGCTTCGCCGGCCTTCCGCGCCGGTCCGCGCCGTTACCGCGTCAGCCCACTCAACCATGACCTGCCTTTGTACAACCGGCCCCTGGCGGAGGACGATATCACCCATCTCGCCGAGCCGGACAACGTCCCCTGGCCGCTTTCGCGCCGGCGCCTCGCTTCGCACCTCGACCGGCACTACGGGGAACCCGGCGGCCTGCTGCAAGGCGCCGGGCCGAGCCTGCTGCTGAGCGTCGACGACGCGCCCATCGCGCGTTCGCAGATTCTTGTTTGCAACCTCGGCGACGAGGGGCCGGGCTGGGCGCACTCACCGCCCCCGGACGGGTTCTACGCCATCGATCCGGCCCTGGGCCGCATCGCCCTGCCGGCGGACGCCGCCGACCCCGCCGACGTGCGGGTCACCTGGCATGAGGGTTTCAGCGCCGACATCGGCGGCGGCGAGTACGAGCGCGGCGACAGCCTGCCGGCGCCACCCGCCGGCACGGTGCCGGTACGGGTCCCCGACGACCAGCCCACCATCGGCGCGGCACTGGCGGCAATTGCCGGCAACGGCGTGATCGAGATCACCGACAGCAGCCGCTACGCGGAAACCCTGGCCATCGATGTCGCCGCCGAAAGTGCGGTGGAGATCCGTGCCGTCAACCGGCGTCGCCCGGTGCTGGCTCTCGGCGGCCTCAGCATCACCGGAGGCGAAAACGCCGCCTGCACCCTCAACGGTCTGCTGCTCACCGGCGCGCCACTCGAGGTCCCGGACGACGGTGACAACGCCCTGGCCCGACTCGACCTCCTGCACTGCACCCTGGTCCCGGGCATCGCCCTGAATCCGGACGGCAGCCCGACGCAGCCCGATATGCCGAGCCTGCAGCTCGCCATCGCCGGTCTGGAGGTGGAGATCGATCGCTGCATCCTGGGCGGTATCCGCGCACACGAACACGTCAGGATATCCGCCAGCGACAGCCTGATCGATGCCACGGCGCGCGACGGCGTGGCCCTTGCCGCGGGCGATGGGATTTCACCTGGCGGCGCGCTGGAACTCGAGGCCTGCACCCTCGTCGGCAAGGTTCACGCGGCCGAGATGCGGGTCTCCAACAGCATTCTGCTGGCGGCGCTGGCCGCCGGCGACACCTGGACGACACCGGTGCGCGCCGCACGCAGGCAGGTGGGATGCATCCGCTTCTCCTGGCTGCCTTTCGAGTCCATCGTCCCGACCCGCTACCGTTGCCAGCCGGATTCGGCGCAGGGCGCAGCGCGCATCGCGCCGGGTTTCACTTCGCTCCACTACGGCACGCCGGCCTACGGCCAGCTGACCACCGCAACGCCGCCGCAGATCCTCCGCGGCGCCGAGGACGAGAGCGAGATGGGCGTCTTTCATCATCTCTTCGGCGCACAGCGGGAGACCAATCTGCGCATCCGCCTCGCGGAATACCTGCGGGTGGGACTGCGCGCCGGCATCTTCTACGAATCCTGAGGGAGTCCACACCATGAGTTTCGACTTGAGCCGCATCCGCTTCGACGCCCGCAAGGATTTTCTCGGCGTCGTCATGCAACAGGGCCGGGTCCAGCTGGA
>JBDLIA010000201.1 GCA_039715185.1 Gemmatimonadota bacterium | reverse complement strand
CTCGACCTCTACGACGAGAAACGGCCGTTCTATCCGTGGCTCGCCACCATAGCGGTGCGACTGGCCCAGAACTGGCTGAGGCGCCACAGCCGCGCGAGCTTGCGTGAAGGCGCACCGATCGACCCGGAACGTGAACCTGCCTCAACCGTAGATCCGCTGGACGATCTCATCGCCGACGAACGCGACCGCAGCCTGTGGCGATCGGTCGCTGCGCTCCCGTCAGGAGAGCGCACGGCGGTCACGCTGTACTACCGCCAGGGAATGAAGGCGGGCGATGTCGCTCACGCGCTCGGCGTGACGAGAGGCACGGTGAAGACGCTCCTGTTTCGTGCACGCCGGAAGCTCCGCGCCGCCATCGGCGTCGGCGCGGACTCCCCGGGACACCGTGAGGACCGAACATGAACTCGCTCGAATCCGATCTGACGCGTCTGCCCGAGCCGGAGTCGCCGGCAGGGTTGTCGGCGGGCGTCATGGCTCGCATCGCGCGTCTGGAGAAGGAGCGTACGGTGGGCGCCGGCGAGCCGCCGCGGGTTGCCGTCACGAAGGCCGGCCGCGAGCGGTTGGCGTGGGCGGCGGCGCTCGCGGGCGTGACCGCCGGCCTCGGCGCCCAGGCATACAGGCTGTTCGTGGGAGAGGCCACCTTCCAGCTCACCTCGCTACGGATCAGCGGCGGCATGCAGGGCATCATCGAGATGCCGCCCGCGAGTCCTGCGGTCGCAGTTCTCGCGGCGGGCTTGCTGCTGTATCTAGGGGGACTCTTCGCCTCGCTCAACGGCGCGGGCCATCGCTGACCTTCAACTCTTTCTCAGCACCCAGGTCGTCATGGATCGCATGTTCTGCACGACGGTCGTCTTCAGAGGATCGAGCAGCTCGCCCCCGAGGTCCGAAGTCATGCGCAGCAAATAGTCTTCGTCCACCAGGAAGCGGTCGCTGCCATCGGGCAGATGGTGCCATCTATCTCGCAGGTGTTCGACCCTTTCCTCGATTCCGATCGTCGAGGCGAGACGCGAGAAGAAGACCCCACCGTGATCGAGGACGCGCCACATCTCGGCGACCATGGCCTCGAACTCAGCGGAGTCCTCGGCGAAGTGGAGGACGGCGCTACAGATCACCGCGTTGAAATAGTGGTCGGCAAAAGGGAGATCCGTGAGCCGACCGACGCGGAAGTTCGTGGCGGGAAGACCGGGTGCCGCCTCCGATGCGACGCCGCGGATCCGGTCGATCTCGGCAGGGTCGGTGTCCACGCCGAAGACCTCCGCGCCGCACCGCATCAGGTAGACCGAGTTGCGGCCCCCACCGCAGCCCGCGTCGAGCACCCGCATCTCCGGGGTGATGCGGCCGCGCATGAGCTGGTCGAAGACGTAGATGTCGATCCGACCGAACTCGGCCAGGATGCGCTCGGCGCCGCAGGGTAGGTCTGGAGAACTCACAGACCTACCCTAACTCGGCCGATCGGCTGCTGAACAGTCTCGCCCGTGGTTCCACGGCCCTACGTGTCTCAGCTTCCGCCGCTCGGGCGCCAGTTCTCGAGTCCGTGTATCGCACGAACGTCCCTGATGACGTCTCCGAAGGTGCGCTCGGGTACGAACTTCAGGTCGTTCCAGCGAGCGACGCCGAGCTCGATGGCGAACTCCTCCAGCTTATGGGGCTCGGTGGTCTCGACGACCCAGAGGAAGGTGTGCTCGAGCCCGGAGTGGTACTGGTCCACCACGGCGGTGACTCCGTACTTCTCCATCAGCGGT
>JBDLIA010000200.1 GCA_039715185.1 Gemmatimonadota bacterium | reverse complement strand
CCCACGTAGTGCTGGTAGACGGTGAACAGCAGCGCCGCGCCCATCGTCAGGGCCAGCGTCAGGTACCCCGCGCGCGGCCGCACGCCGATGAGCCCGAGAGCCACGAACGGCCCGGCGACGATCACCAGGTAGGCGAACGCCAGTTGCCACGCCTGTAGATCCACGCCCAGGCCCCGGTGCGCGACCTCGTGCGCGAGCAGCACGGCGGCGTGCAGCAGGACGACGGTGAAGGCCGGCCGCACGGGAGACGGTGCGGCTTCAGCCGGCAGGCTCTGCTTCATCGGGACTCCCGGTCATTGACGGGGTGCGCGACGGTCCGTCGCACGGCGCAATCTAGCCCGCGTCACAACGCAGCACACGCGCGAGGCATCCCCGCTCGATCACGTTGGCGACCATGCCCGCCCAAGCCGCCGTTGTAGCCATCGTCAGACATACGTTTATTGTCTGTCCGATACGTGTGTTCGCTCGTGGGGACATGAAGAGAAAACTGACCGACGCGCGCCAACTCCGGTTCCGCTGGCGCGAAAGGGGGCCAGTGCTTCCGGCCGCGGCAGTCGCGGCGGCGCTGACAGCCAGCCTCCTGTTCGTATTCGGGTCTGATAAGGCGCAGCCGGTTGGCGCGGCGTTCGCGGCTGCGTCGGTCGCGGCGTTATTCGAGTCGGTGCCGAATGTCGCCCCCACAGAGCATCGCGGGATCTCGCGCGGGGCCGCCTGGGGCGACTACGACGGCGACGGCGACCCGGACCTCTTCGTGACCCACCCCACCTGGGATGGCCCGGTCCAGCACAACGCGCTCTACCGGAACGACGGCGACGGGCGATTCTCCGTCGTCGACATCGAGCCGGGACCGGCCGACGGCTGGGAAGGCGCCGCCTGGATCGACCTGGACGGCGACGGGGACCTCGATTTGCACGTCGTGGGGCGCAACGGGGCGGGGTCGATGCTCTATCGCAACGATGGAGCCGGAGGGCTGGAGCACCTCCGCGACGATCCGTTCGGCGGCCGGATTCGTTCCGCGTCAATGGCCTGCTGGGCCGACGCGGACGGCGACGGGATCCTGGACGTGTTCGTCGCCGGCTATCGCGAGGGCCGGAACGCGCTCTTCCGCGGGCTCGGATCCTGGCGCTTCGATGAGATCGACCTGCCGGACCGCGCGGTCGGGACGGGAACGGCACGGGCCTGCGCGTGGGGTGACCTGGACGGCGACGGCCTGCCGGAGCTGGTCATCGCGAACGCGCGCGAGGCCAACCAACTGCTCCGCAACCGCGGCGGGATGGAGCTGGAGTCCGACTCCTCGACGGGCCTCGAGTCGGACACGACCTACGGCTACGGCCTCTCCTTCGCCGACATCGATGGCGACGGCGCGCGCGACCTGTTCGTGGCCAACTTCGACGCGGACAACTCGGTCTACCGGGGCGGCGCGGGCGAAGGCGGTCCGGACGGATCGCTTCATCGCGTTCCAGACGCTTCCGGCCTTCAGAGCGCGGCCTCCAAAGGGCACGCCTGGGGCGACTTCGACCTGGACGGCCGGATCGACCTGTACCTGGGCAGCGGCACACCCGCGCCCGGCATGTTGAACCGGATCTACCTGGGGGATGCCGCGGGCGGTTTCGACCTGCACGAGGAGGGCGCGGCTGCCGCCGACGCCGACACCTCTTCCGCCGTGGCCGCCGCGGACTACGACCTGGACGGCGACATCGATGTATTCGTCGCCAACTGGGGCAGCGCGGGCTCACCGGATCG
>JBDLIA010000199.1 GCA_039715185.1 Gemmatimonadota bacterium | reverse complement strand
GATCACGCCCATCGCCATGGAGTCCGAGCTGCGCTTCGCCATCCGTGAGGGCGGCCGCACCGTCGGCGCCGGCGTCGTTACCGAAATCATCGAGTAGGGATTCGACATGGCTGCAGGCGGGAAGATCCGGATCAGGCTGAAGGCGTTCGATCACGCGGTGATCGACCAGACGGCGTCCGACATCGTGCGTACGGCAGAAAAGACCGGCGCCACGGTGCGCGGGCCCATCCCGCTACCGACCCGAATCCAGAGGTGGACGGTGCTGCGGTCGCCGCACATCGACAAGAAGAGCCGGGACCAGTTCGAGCTCAAGACGCACAAGCGCGTGATCGACATAATGGACTCGCGCCCGCAGACGGTGGACGCGCTCACGAAGCTGGATCTGCCCGCTGGGGTCGATGTCGAGATCAAGGTCGATTAGACGGATGAAGACGGGATGAAGGCGATCATCGGCAAGAAGCTGGGCATGACCCAGGTCTTCGACGACGAGGGGAACGCGGTTCCCGTGACCGTCGTCGAGGCCGGCCCGTGCCCCGTCGTCCAGGTCAAGGACGTCGATTCGGACGGCTACCACGCGGTGCAGATCGGCTTTGGCGAGCAGAAGGCCAAGCGGACCACCCGCGCTGAGGCGGGACACGCCCAGAAGGCGGGGCTGGAAGCGACGCCGCGAACCCTCAAGGAGTTCCGGCTGTCCGAGCCCGGGGACTACGAGGCGGGTCAACAGCTGACCGTGGAACAGTTCGAGGCCGGCGACACGGTCAAGATCACGGGCACCACCCGCGGACGGGGCTTTCAGGGCGTGGTGAAGCGCTACGGCTTCAAGGGGCGACCGGCGACGCACGGGCATCCCGGGTCGCGCGTCCCGGGTTCGATG
This sequence comes from Gemmatimonadota bacterium, assembly GCA_039715185.1. Lineage (NCBI taxonomy): Bacteria > Pseudomonadati > Gemmatimonadota > Gemmatimonadota bacterium. Next base: position 904 of record JBDLIA010000199.1, on the reverse strand, counting down.
GGTCCGGGTACCGACCCGTCCAGGGTGATCAAGGGCAAGAAGCTGCCCGGACAGATGGGGAACGTGCGCCATTCGGAGCGCAGTTGCCGGGTGGTGCGCGTGGATGGCGAACGCAACCTGCTTTTCATTCGCGGCGGCCTGCCCGGCTCGCGCAACAGCGTTCTGTTCATTCGCGAGGCGTAGACGAGCCATGTTCGAAGCAACGGTCTTCAAAGCCGACGGGAAGAAGGCGAAGGGCAAGGCGCTGTCGCTGCCCGAGTCCATCTTCGACGGCACGGTACACGAAGCCGCCATGTGGCAGGCTGTGAAGGCGTACCTCGCGAACCAGCGCAAGGCTGCCGCCCACACGCGCGGCCGCTCGCAGGTAGCGGGCGGGAGCCGCAAGCCGTGGCGGCAGAAGGGCACGGGTCGCGCGCGGCAAGGCACGATCCGCGCGGCTCACTGGCGCGGGGGAGGGGTCGTGTTCGGCCCGACCGCGGAGCGCAACTATCGGCAGGAGGTGCCCCGCAAGGTGCGCATCCTGGCGCGGCGCTCGGCGCTCAACGCGCGCGCTTCGGATGGGCAGATAGCCGTATTCGAATCGCTCGGCCTCGACGCGCCCAAGACCAAGAGCGTGATCGCGCTGCTGGAAGGCGCAGGCGCCGAAGGCAACGTCCTCATCCTGACGGAAGGGCACGCGCCCGCGGTTTACTTGTCCGCCCGTAACATCCCGCAGGTGCGGGTGTGCGCGTTCGGCCAGGAGTCGGCCTACGACGTGCTCTGGGCGGACCTGGTGCTGATCGAGTCGGGGGCGCTGGCGGCCGTCGGGGAGACGGAGACGGAGACGGAGGCCGAGGCGGAGGCGGAGGCCGAGGCCCCCAAGCCGAAGAAGCGCGCGACCAAGGCCAAGGCCGCCGCGTCCAAG
>JBDLIA010000198.1 GCA_039715185.1 Gemmatimonadota bacterium | reverse complement strand
CACCTCGTCGATGGACGTGGCGTCGGTGTCCCTGCCCGGCTCTTCGATGCGTACCGTGGGCAGACCGTCGTCGAGCACGTCGATGCTGTACTCGGGCGAGGCGCGCACCGCGTCCCCCGCCGGGCCGATCAACTCGATGCGATAGAAGCCGTCGCGGTCGAGCGGCACCTCGCCGGCCAGAGCCGCGGAATCCGCCGGCGCCAGGGGCAGCGAGCGCCCGTCGTCCAGCAGAATCCGTCCGCCCGGCGTGGGCGCGGTGGGCTCCACCAGGAAGCGGGCGCGGGTGCCCCGCGGCGCGGCCAGGTCGCGGGCGTCGCGGATTACCCGAGTCGCCAGCCCGGTGTAGGCCGGGTAGACCAGCTCGACATCGACGCGGCCGGCGTACGGAAGCGGCGCGACGGAGAGGGTGTAGGCGTCCGAACGGACACCGTCGGCCTCAACCAGGTACTCGGTGTCTTCGGCCAGATCGAACAGGAGGGCGCCGTAGCTGCCGTCCTCGGCGCGCACCATCGGCACACGCTCGGGGGTGCTATCGCCCGCGACGAACGCGAGCAGGTCCACGCGCTCCGGGGCGTCTATGTTGAGCAGGTGCGCGCGCACGCTCACGTCTCCGTGCGCGGGAATCGTGGCGTCGCCCGGCTCGATGAGGATGGCCGGCTCCGCGCCCTCGACGACCGGGTCGCCGGCGCCGCGAAAGCGGTCCGCCCCCGTGCTGAGAATGGCCGGCCGGAACGCCACCGTGGCGACCCCCGTGAGCAGGAGGAGCCCCAGCAGGGCAGCGAATCGGCGCAACTCCGCGCGATCGATCCGGTCTCCGTCATCAACTTCGTGAAGCCGCTTCAGCGCGGCGCCGACCGCGCGCTCGGCCAGCGCCCGAGAACCCGTGTCGCCGGCCAGGGCGCCGAGCACCGCCGAGCCGAGGGTCGGCTCGTGCTCCTCCAGGTACAGCGCGATGCGCTCCTCCGGGATCCGGCGGAAAGCGGGCCGCCCTATCCACCAGATGGCGGCCAGGACCGGAATCGCGAACGCCAGGAGCCGGGCGATCATGGCTCCGGCACCGCTGCCGAGCATCGGCATGGCGAGCGTGGCGACGGCGAACGAAGCGACGCCGATCACCACCACCAGCATGACGCCCAGCATCATCCGCTTGGATCGCCAGCGTCGGAGTACCCGTGCGAGGATGCCGCGCAGCTCTGCGTTGTTTCTGCCCGATTCCTTCCAACTCACGGCACGCCTCCAACGGTTGCACGAGCCCTCCCGACATTGGAAAGGACGCTTTCCAACAGAAACAGTACACTCGCGGCCAGCAACAGGGGCCACCATAGGGGGCGTCCGGGCTCGCGGCCTCCGGCCGCGGTTTCCGCGGCTTCCGCGGTTGGGGCGACGACCGAGTCAGGGGCGGCGGCCGCGGTCCTGAACGCCGCGCTGTCCACCGCGATCAGCCCGTTCTCGCGGGGGTCGACGTTGACCGCGAACCGGCGCGGCGCCGGTGTGGCCGGATCGCGCACCTCGTAGATGCCCGAGAGCTCGACGACAACCGGCTCCCCGGTGGCGTCGAGGGCGCGGCGCTCGCCGCCGGGCATGACCAGCACGGGCGCCTCCTGGTCCTCGCGCTCGGCGGGCGGAATGAGCGTCGCCGGGTCCACCGAGGATCCCACCAGGCGGGACGGCTCGTCCTCTCGCCAACCGGCGGCGTGCAGCAGAAGGCGGTGCACGAAGGGCAGGTAGACGGGCTGCAGCGGCAGGTCCGTCCAGGCGTCGCCGAGCGTCGTGGCCCACAC
>JBDLIA010000197.1 GCA_039715185.1 Gemmatimonadota bacterium | reverse complement strand
TTCCGGATGTCGAAGTTGCGCGACTCGACCTTCTTCTGCGCATTCTGGATCGAGCGCGTCACCATGCCGTGCTCGATCGCCTCGCCGTCCTCGAGGCCAAGCCGCTCCATCCAGGGCTTGATCTTCTCGCCGCCGAAGATGCGCATCAGATCGTCTTCGAGGGAGAGGTAGAACTGCGAGGAGCCCGGGTCGCCCTGCCGCCCGGAGCGCCCGCGCAGCTGGTTGTCGATGCGTCGGCTCTCGTGGCGCTCGGTGCCGAGGATGTGGAGGCCGCCGGCGGCGAGCACCTCGCCGCGCTCCGCCTCGCACTGCGCCTCGAACTCGGCGAGCAGGCGCGGGTAGCCGGCGTGGTCCTTGTCGCCGCCGCTCTTGGCGAGGGCCAGGTACTCCGGGTTCCCGCCGAGCACGATGTCGGTGCCGCGGCCCGCCATGTTCGTGGAGATGGTGACCGCGCCCTTGCGGCCCGCCTGGGCCACGATCTCCGCCTCGCGATCGTGCTGCTTGGCGTTCAGCACGTTGTGCTTGACGCCGCGCTTGCCGAGCCGCGAGGCGAGCCGCTCCGAGCTCTCGATCGAGATGGTGCCGACGAGCACGGGCTGGCCCTTCTCGTGGCGCTCCTTGATGTCCTCGATCACCGCGTCGAACTTCTCGCGCTCCGTCTTGTAGACCACGTCCGGCTGGTCGTCGCGAATCATGGGCCGGTTGGTCGGCACGACCATCACGTCGAGGTCGTAGATCTTGGCGAACTCGGGGGCCTCGGTATCCGCCGTGCCGGTCATGCCCGCGAGCTTCTCGTACATGCGGAAGTAGTTCTGGAACGTGATCGAGGCGTAGGTCTGGCTCTCGCTCTGGATCGGGATGCCTTCCTTGGCCTCGACCGCCTGGTGGAGACCGTCCGACCAGCGCCGGCCGGCCATCAGGCGCCCCGTGAACTCGTCCACGATCACCACTTCGGGCCGGCCGCTCTTGTCGTTGCGCTGCACCACGTAGTCGACGTCGCGCTTCTTGAGAGAGTGCGCGATCAGCGCCTGATTGACGCCGTGCAGAAGGGGCAACATCTGCGGGTCGTACAGGTTCTCGACGCGGAGGATCTTCTCGACGTTGTGGACGCCCTCCTCGGTGAGCGTGGCCTGGTGGTGCTCCTCGTCCACCCAGTAGTCGCCGCTCTCGGGCGTGTCCGTCTTCGGGTCGGCCTTGGCGCCCGCGCGCAGGCGCGGAATCACCTGGTTCGCCACCCGGTAGAGCTCGGTGTTGTCCTCGGACGGCCCCGAGATGATGAGCGGCGTGCGCGCCTCGTCGATCAGGATCGAGTCGACCTCGTCCACGATCGCATAGTGGAGCTCGCGCTGGACGAAGTAGTCCAGGCTCGCCTTCATGTTGTCGCGCAGGTAGTCGAAGCCGAACTCGTTGTTCGTGCCGTAGGTGATGTCCGAGCCGTAGGCCTGCTTGCGCTCGAGGTCCGAGAGGTCGTGCACGATGCAGCCGACGGAGAGGCCCAGGAAGTTGTGGATCTCGCTCATCCACTCGGCGTCGCGGCGCGCCAGGTAGTCGTTCACCGTGACGACGTGCACGCCCTTGCCCGTGAGCGCGTTCAGGTAGCAGGGCAAGGTGGCGACGAAGGTCTTGCCCTCGCCCGTCTTCATCTCCGCGATCGTGCCCTCGTGCAGCACGATGCCGCCGAGCAGCTGCACGTCGAAGTGACGCTTGCCGATGGTGCGCTTCATCGCCTCGCGCACGGTGGCGAAGCTCTCGGACGCCCAGCTCGCCGCGCGCACGCCCGACTTCAAGCAGCGCATCGAGAACGGCGAGCCGCTCGAGAGCCTGATCCCCGACACCTT
>JBDLIA010000196.1 GCA_039715185.1 Gemmatimonadota bacterium | reverse complement strand
TCGCCCGAGTACAGCATCGACGTGCTCGACGACGGTCTGCCCACGGTACGCATCGAAGAGCCGGGCAGGGACACCGACGCCACGTCCATCGACGAGGTGTTCGTCGAGGCCAAGGCCGACGACGACTACGGTGTCTCCCGGCTGGAGCTGATCCTGTCGGTGAACGGCGCATCCGAGGACACCGTGGTCCTCCATGGGGAGGGCCGCTCGCCCGCGGAGATCACCGCCGGGCATACGCTTTTCCTCGAAGAGTTGGACCTGCAGCCGGGGGACGTGATCGCCTACCACGGCCGCGCCGTCGACAACGACCGCGTGGGAGGGCCGAAGGCGTCGGTCAGCGACCTCTACTTCCTGCGCGTGCGCCCCTTCGAGCGGAATTTCCGGCAGGCGGACGGGGGCGGAGGCGGCGGTCAGCCCAACGCCCAACTCTCCGGAATGCAGCGGCAGATTGTGGCCGCCACCTACAACCTGCTACGCGACAGCGCGCGCTACGCGCCCGCCGAGTTCTCGGAGAACCTGGCCACCATAGCACTCTCGCAGGAGAGGCTGCGGGAGCAGGTGGAGCGCCTGCTGGAGCAGATGCAGACGCGCGGCGTCCCGACGGACACTTCGCTCGCGCGGGTGGCCGAGCTGCTGCCGGCGGCCGCGGAAGCCATGCGCGAGGCGCTGGAGGAGTTGCGGGCCGACCGCGCCCAGCCGGCCCTTCCGCCGGAGCAACGAGCCCTGGTCGCGCTCCAGCGCGCCGAGGCCGTCTTCCGGGATGTCCAGGTCGCGCAGGGCCAGGGCGGCGAGGGGCAGCCGGGCGAGGCCGAGGATCTCGCCGATCTTTTCGAGCTCGAGCTCGACAAGATGCAGAACCAGTACGAGTCGGTCCGGCGCGCGCAGCGCGAAGAGACCGACCGGGCTCTGGACGAGACCCTGGAGAAGCTCCGCGAGCTGGCGCGGCGCCAGCAGCGCGAGGCAGAGCGAGCCCGACGCGCGCAGGCGCGCCAGAACCGGGGCAGCGGCGGCGGCGGCGGCCAGCGTTCGCTCGCCCAGGAGGTGGAGGAGGAAGCGCGGCGGCTGGAGCGACTCGCCCGTGAACGCAACCAGCCGGAGCTGGAGGAGCGCGCCAGGGAGCTGCGCGAGGCCGCCGAGCAGATGAGACGAGCGGCGGCGGGCTCCGACCCCGCGGCGGCTACGCGCGCGCTGGAGCGCCTGCGCGAGGTCGAGCGCGCCCTGGAGGGCGACCGGTCCGACGCCATCCGCCAGGGGATACAGCGCGCCCGAGACCGCGCCGCCGCCATGGCCCGCGAGCAGGAGCGGCTGGGACGCGCGGCCGGCGACGCCACGGGGGCGCCGCGGGGCGAGTCGGGTGAGCGGGCGGCGGAGCAGGTGCGACAGCGCAAGGACCTCCAGGCGGAAGACCTGGAGCGCCTGCAGGAGGACATCGAGCGCCTGGGGCGCGAAGCCGGCAGCGAGCAGGCGGACGCGGCGCGGGCGCTGCGCGAGGCCGCCGCGTCGATACGCGAGCGTCGTGTGCAGGACAAGATCGCGTACTCGCGCGACCTGGTGCGCCCGGCGGGCCCCCTCGACCTCTCGCGCAGAATCGAGGGCATGATAGGGGAGGACCTCAGAGACCTCGCCAGCCGGCTGGACCGGGCGTACGGCGCGCTCCGCCAGGACGAGGCCGACGGCGAGGCGGGTCGCACGCTGGAGGAGGCCGGAGAGCTGGCGCGCGCGCTCGACTCGATGGACGAGCGGCTACGGCAGAGCCGCGCGGAGGAGCGCGCCCGCAGGGCCGGCGATCGACAGGAGGACGGCGAAGCGCAGGGTCAGGAAGGCCAGCCGGGTCAGGATGGCCAGCCGGG
>JBDLIA010000195.1 GCA_039715185.1 Gemmatimonadota bacterium | reverse complement strand
CCTGCAGACGTCGCAGGACATCGTCGCGGAGCAGAACCGGATCGAGGGCAACCGGATAGGGCTGTTCATGGACAACGCCACGCGCAGCCTGTTCGCCCACAACGCGGTCGTGGGCAACGGCGTGGGCATCGACATGCTGTCCAGCGCCGAGGCCAATCGCTTCGGGGAGAACGCCATCGTCGGCAACCGCACACCCGTGCGCAGGGCGGGTAGCGGCGTGAACGAGTGGACGGTGGACGGTCGCGGCAACTACTGGGGCGAGGTGGGTCTGTTCGACGTGGACGGTGACGGCGTGGGCGATCGCCCGCACCGCGCCGGCGACCCTTTCGCCTCGCTGAGCGCAGGCAAGCCGGCGCTGAGCCTGTTCCTGGGTACTCCGGCGGCGCGGGCGCTGTCCTGGGCCGAGAGAGCGTTCCCGGTCTTCGACCTGGCCCACGTCGAAGATCCACGGCCGCTGCTGCGGCCTCCCGAAGGCGTCCCGATCTCGACCCAAGCACAAGGGCCCGGATTCGCGGGCGACCTGCCGGCGCTGGCGCTCGCCACGCTTCTGCTGGCGCTGGTGCCGCTCGGGCTGGGACGGCTCGGCAGGTTCACCAGGAGGGCCGCCACATGATCCGGTACGAGGGCTTCGCCAAGCGCTACGGCCAGGTCGAGGCCGTCAGGGACCTCACGATGGAGGTCCGCGACGGGGAAACGCTGGCGCTCATCGGTCCGAACGGATCGGGAAAGACCACCTGCCTGAAGGGCGCGCTCGGGCTGATCAGACCCTCGGAGGGTTCGGTCGATGTGGCGGGGCGCGATCCGTTCAGCGATCCGGGCGCGCGCGCGGCGATCGGTTACCTGCCCCAGCGCCTCGGCTTCCCCGAGGGCGCCACCGCGGAGGAAATCCTGCACTTCCACGCCGGCTTGCGGGGCGCCGACGTCGCACGGGTGGGCGACCTGCTCGACCGCTTCGGCCTCGCCGACGCGGGTTCCCGCAGGGCCGACACGTTCAGCGGCGGGATGCGCCAACGGCTGGGTCTCGCGGTCACGCTCGTCGGCGACCCCGAGGCGCTCGTCCTGGACGAGCCGAGCGCGGCGCTGGACCCGTCCGCATCGCTCGCCATACGGGACGCGCTGGGCGCGCTCAGGGAGCAGTCGCGCACGCTGGTTTTCTCCTCGCACGACCTGGCCGAAGTGGGAACCCTGGCGGACCGCGTGGCCGTGTTCGTGGCCGGCGAGTTGAGGGCGCTGGGCTCACCGCGTGAGCTGGCGGCCAGCTTCGGGCTCCCGAGCCGTTTACGCCTGGCGGTGAGCGCCGGCGGAGCGGGCGTCGCGGAGGCCGCGCTGCGCGCGGGCGCTCAGGATGTGTCGGTGGCCGACGACGTGCTCTCCTGCCGGGTCGCTCCCGGCGCCGAGGCCGGCGTGCTCGAGGCGCTGCGCGCTCTGGGCGCCCCGCTCGGCGAGCTGAGCGTGACCGAGCCGGGGGTGGAAGACGTGTACCGAGCGATCACGGCGCCCGCGCCGAGGCTGGTGGCATGATGGCGACCGGGGCGGTTGGCACGGGGCGTGGCGCGAGCCGTCGGGCGTTCTGGTCCGTCGCGCGCCGCGAGCTACGCTCATCGCTGCGCGGCCGCCTGATCCCGTCCTTCGGAGGCCTGTTCGCGGTGCTGTGCGTGGGCATCGCGCTGGCCGGACTGGGTGGCAGCGGCATGGTGCTGGTGCAAGGCTTTACGCGCACGGCCGCTTCCCTGCTCAACCTGGCTCTTTACGTCTTCCCGCTCCTCGGACTGATTCTCGGCGCGAGCGCGTTCTCGGGCTCCGGGGGCGATCTCGAGCTGCTGGTTGCGCAACCGGTGCGCCGCTCCACCGTGCTTGGCGGGCGTCTCGTGGGGCTGCTGGGGGCGC
>JBDLIA010000194.1 GCA_039715185.1 Gemmatimonadota bacterium | reverse complement strand
TGTTCGCCTTGACGGGGTCCATTTCCCATTTGTTGCCTTCGCTGCGCCAATGCTGAATGTCGTCGGCGTCGAGCCCGCGACGGGGGCCCCTCCCGGGAAGGGGAAGCTGCCCGCCGGCGGTCTGCGCGCCCAGGGTGCCCATGCCGCCCGGGCGTGGAGGTTTGGGCGTCGGGCGGAGCACGCCCGGGTAGGCGGCGTCCGCATCCGCCCCCCGGCGGGTGATGGCCGCCAACTGGCCGGGCCTGGACCGGATGACCCCCGCGCCGGGCGACGCGCCCCCGGGCCGCTGGAGCCGGATGTCGAGGCTGAACCCGCCCGCCTTCCATTCGGTGATCCGGCTCGCGATCGCCCCCGGCAGAAAGACCATCGCGATGCCGGTGCCCAGCTCCACCGCCGCCCACACGCGCGAGCCCTCGCGGTCGAACTCGTCGCGACCGTAGATGAGCTGGTGGACGGGCGCGGCCAGCGTGCCGTGGGCGAACAGGGAGTAGGAGAGGGTCGCGTAGCCGGTGGCCTGCCTCCAGGCCTGAGCCCGCAGGTCCTCTTCCCCGACCCTGCGCTCCCGCTCGAGTGCGTCCGCGATCTGGGTATAGGGAGGCACCTGTTCGACGATCACGACCGATCCGTTCCGGTCCGACGTCAGGATCGTGCTCATGTACGCGTTCGCGAACCGCAGCTTGTGCACCGGGTGCTCGGTGTCGGCGATGCGCTGCTGGGCGACGTCCACGATGTCCAAGAGGCGCTCGGTACGCTCCAGCCAGGCGCGCGTCTCGGCCTCCAGCTCGGGGTGGAGTGCGATCGCCGAGTCGGCGAGTATCGCCTCGGCGACGCGGCGCTCGTCGGTGAGGATGTCCTCGATCTCCTGGAGGCGTCGCTCCTGCATGGCCAGCTCCGCCTCGATGGGGTCGCCGAAGACCCTAACCGCGGTAGCGCCGCCCGTGACGCCGGGCGTGATGACCTGCAGCACTTCGGAGCCGGCCACGTCGAGGTCGAGGGCGTCGACGGTGCCGTCATGCAGCACGACGCCGTCAGGCTTCCTCCACGTGCCTTCCAAACTGATCGGCTCCTGCGCGGTGAAGCGGACCAGCCCGTCCGCCGAAGGCTCGTCCTGCCGGTGGAGCCGGACCCAGTGCTCCGCGCCATCCTCGCTGCGGATCGTCACGTTTACGAAGTCGAACTCCCGCAGGCCCCCCTGCCTACCGCGCAGCCCCGACTCGTCGGGGAAGACGCGCAGCTCCATCAGGAACGGCTCTCCGAGGACCACCCCGTCCAGCGGCTGGCCGTCGGGCGACCACATGATGAAGCCCGGCACCGGGCTCGGCGCGGCGGCGGCGGCAGGGTCGGTGGGGGCGTCCGCGGCGGGGGCGTCGTCCCCGGCCGGCGCGGCTTCCTCATCCGGTGCTTCGTCAGCGGGCGCAGGCGCGTCGTCCGCGGCAGGAGCGTCGTCCGGCGCAGGTGGGTCGTCCGGCGCGTCGTTCGGCGCGCCCTCGTCACCCGGTGCATCGTTACCCGGCGCGTCCGCGGCGGCGGCGTCGTCCGGCGCGCCCTCCTCATCCGGCGCTTCGTCACCTGGCACGGCTTCCTCGCCGACCTCGTCCGCCGGCGCGTTCTCCCCCGCGTCGTCGGGCTCGGCAGGAGCGTCCCCCAGGCTGTCGGGCGGCTCCTCATCCTGGCCCCGCCAGCGCTCCCGGATCATGTCGCCAAGCCGTTCGAGCGCCTCGTCCTCCGCCGCCTCGTCGGCGAACTCCTCGTCCTCAGCCTCCCCCTCGGCGGGCGCATCGTCCTCAGCTTGCCCAGCGGCGAGGGCCTCGTCCGCCCCTTCCCCGTCGGCGAACCCGTCCGCCGGCGCGCCGACGCCGGTCGTCACCAGCTCGTCGTAGACGTCCGCGAGGGGGTCGTACAGGTCGTCGCCGGCCACCTCCGCGATCTCGCCAACG
>JBDLIA010000193.1 GCA_039715185.1 Gemmatimonadota bacterium | reverse complement strand
ATGCTGTCAACGCCTCCGTGGACGTTGCGCCACCGATCCCCCACCAGGCGGGCCGCGCAGTCGGCGCGGCGTTACGAGAAACTTGCCGGACGAATCATGTCATGACTATCTTAGTCATAACTTTACGATCTGATAGGTATCTAATGTCCGAGCCTCGTGTGGGAGTCGGAGAGCTGAGGGCCCGGTTCAGCGAGTTCCTGCGTCGCGCGCAGGCCGGCGAGGCCGTGGTCGTGACCGACCGCGGACGGCCGATCGCGCGACTGGTCCCCCTCACGGGTGAGCCCGCCGTCGAGGGCCGCGTGGCGGACCTGGAAGGCGCGGGGCTGGTCCGTGCCGGACCCCGTCCCCCGCTCCCGCGGGACTTCCTCACCCGTCCCCGCCCCGCCGATCCGGAAGGGCGCAGCCTGTCGTCGGTCCTCGAAGAACGGGCCGAGGGCTGGTGAGGTTCTGGGACACCTCGGCGCTGGTGCCCCTCCTCCTGGAGCAAGAGGCGAGCGCGACGGTCCGGAAGCTACTCGACGAGGACCGGGCGATGGCGGCGTGGTGGGGCACGCCCGTCGAATGCGCCTCGGCGGCGGCGCGCCTGCGGAGGGAAGAACGCCTGAGCGTGACGGAGGAGCAGGAGGTGCTCCGACTCCTACGAACCTTGCGGACCTCGTGGCTCGAGATACTCCCCTCGAGCGAGGTCCGCGACGAGGCAATGCGCCTCCTGCGCGTGCATTCGCTGACCGCAGCCGACGCCCTCCAGCTCGCCGCAGCCGCCGTACTGGCGGGGGGCGACCGGTCGGAGGTGGCCCTGGTCACCTTCGACGAGCGGCTGGCTCTGGCTGCGCGGCTGGAAGGGTTCGAGGTGCTGCCGGGGTCGTAAGTCCGGGCGAGGTGGCGGCGCTTTGTTAGCCAGCGCGTTGCAGGACCTCATCCTCAAGGCGGCTGCCGAGCTTGTCTCGCTCGACGTCCAGATCGTAGCTCGTCTGCAGGTTGAGCCAGAACCGATCCGACGTTCCGAAGTAGCGGGCGAGCCTCAGCGCGGTATCAGCCGTCACCGAACGCTTGCCATGGACGATCTCATTGATGCGGCGAGGCGGGACGCTGATGTCCTTGGCCAAACGGTACTGACTGATCCCCATCGGTTCGAGAAACTCCTCGAACAGGACCTCGCCAGGATGTATTGGCGCATGAGTGGATGGGGGCATTCTTCCTCCTAATGGTAGTCGACGATTTCGACCCCGTAGGCATCGCCGCTCTTCCAAATGAAGCAGATGCGATAATAACGTCAAGCGTTATCACGCCGCGCAGAAGCGCTCGCTGACTCTCCTACTCAGTTCTTGGCCGTCTACCGGACCGGCTGATCCCACGCCGGTTCGAGCCCGAACACCACCCGGAGGCTCCACTCCTGCCGGATCACGTGCCCGCTTCCCACGACGGCGAACACGCGCTCGCCGTGCCGCACCAGGTCGATCAGGATCTTCGCCATGTGCTCGCCGCGGATGCGGCGGGACTCGGTGCTGATGTCGCCCAGGTAGCCGGGCTCCCCGCGCAGGACGCGCCAGTCGACCTCGTCGGGAAAGTCGCGCGCCCACACCCGGTCCACGTCGGCGAGCGTGACCAGCGAGCCACGCAGCCCCTCCACATCCGTGCGCTTGCCCAGCAGATCGAGCGCGAGCCGCTCGTTCGCGGTCCCGCCGGCCTCCGAGGTGTAGACGCGCAGAAAGAAGTAGAGCGCCACCTGCTCCGCGCTGAACGTCTCCAGCAGCTCCGCGACCTCGTCGGCGTAGGCCGGCTCGAGCGAGTACAGCGGCATGTCGTCGCGGCGGGCCAGCTTGTGGACCAGCGCCGGTTCGGGCAGCCCGGCGAACGGCTCGATCAGCGCTCCGTAGGGGAAGCCGCGGCTGCGCCCTTCGTAGAGCGCGACGGTCGGGCCGAAGTCCTCCCACCGCTCGGTGATGTCCGCGATCTGCGGGTGGTCGGGGT
>JBDLIA010000192.1 GCA_039715185.1 Gemmatimonadota bacterium | reverse complement strand
TCAGCTGCCCCGGTAGGTGCTGTAGCCGAACGGGCTCAGCAGCAGCGGCACGTGGTGGTGCCGGTCCGGATCGCTCACGCGGAAGACGACGGCAGCGTACGGGTAGAACGCGTCGATCCCGCGCGCCGCGAAGTACGCGCCCGTATCGAACGTGATCCGGTAGATGGCCGCGTCCAGCGAGCGGCCGCCGGGAAGCAGCTCGCTCACGCGGCCGTCCTCGTCGGTCGATTCCTCGTGGAGCGTGATCACGGAGCCGTCGTCCACCAGCTCCTCCAGCCGCACCGCGACGCCCGCCGCCGGCAGCCCCGTCGCGGTGTCCAGTACGTGCGTGCTGATTCCCGCCATCGTCACTCCTCCAGCAGCTTGGCCAGCCGCAGCCGCGTGATCTCGGCCTGCTGCGCCGCGGCCACCCGCAGCTCGGTCTCGGGGTCGTTGGACATGCGCGCGGTGAGCGCGGACAGCATGTCGACCGCGCTGCGCCCCGCCGCGCGGATCAGAAACACGTGGCCGAAGCGCTCCTCGTAGCTCCGGTTGCCCGCCTCGATCGCGCGCGTGGTCTCGTCGGGGGCGCCCGCCGCGCCTTCCTGCTCGGCGCGCGACCACGCCGCGGCGCGCCCGTCGTCGCCGGCGTGCTCGCCGATGCGCGGGTGCGCCGCGAACGCCTCCAGCCAGTCCCGCGGCGTCAGCCCCCACCACAGCGCGTCCGCCGCCTCGGCCAGGTGCGCCGCGTCCCGGAACGGGCGCGCCCCCGTCATGGCCCGCGCCCACGCGCGCGAGCCACAGCAGGAGAGCAGCCGCTCCTCCGCGGCGTCCGGCGGCAAGGCGTTCAGGGCGCGCACGCCGGTCTCGCTCATGCGCCCGGCGCTCCGAACACGCGCAGCCGCGCCACGCCGCCGTCCGGGTAGATGTTCAGCCGCACGTGGGTCACGTCGCCCGCGTCGGCGAGGTCCTCGAACTCGTGCTTCTCGTCCGGCTGCAGCGGAGACCGCGGCAACAGCTCGCGCCAGCCTGCGTCGTCGCCCGGCACCCAATCCTCCGCCCGGCACGCGTCGACCGAGCAGGATCCGGGCGCGTTGCCCTTGAAGTGTCCGGTGTCGACCACGATCCGCCGGACCCGGCCGGGCCGCCCCAGCCGCACGACCACCCAGTCGTGGCCAGGCCCGCGCCGCCTCCTCGTCTCCCAGCCGTCGCCCATGTTCACCGAGCGGCCGGGCAGGAGCAGGTTCTGGCGGTGCCCGAAGAACATGTCGCTGCTGGCCACCGCCACGCCGCCGTGCTCGAACGCCGCCAGGTCCAGCTCGCCGCCCGCCTCGAGCAGCCGGTCCCAGTCGGGCGCGACCTCGCCGTGCGCGCGCAGCCGGGCCACGCCTCCGTCGGGGAAGATGTTCAGCCGCATGTGGGTCACCGCGCCGCCGTCGCCCGCGGCCTCGAAGGCGTTGCGGGCGTCGCCCTCCAGGTCTGTGCGGGGCAGCAGCGGGCGCCAGTCGGCGCGCTCGGCGATCTCGGGGGGGTCGGGGCTACCCTCGACGCTCGCGCCCTCGATCGAGCAGGCCTCCGGGTGGTTGCCGCGGAAGAAGCTCGTGTCCACCACGAATCCGCGCACGCGACCCGGCACGCCCAGCCGCAGCACGCACCAGTCGTGGCCCTCCTCGCGGCGCCGGCGGGTCTCCCAGCCGTCCATCCACTTGCCGTGCTCGGTGTAGACGCCCTCGCGCCACTCGGGCTGCGCCGCCCGGGTCAGGTTCTCCTTGGGCGCGAAGAACTCGTCGTTGGCCAGCAGCGCGGCGCCGCCGAGTCGTTCGGCAACCAGGTCGGGCAGGTCGGTGAAGTCCATTTCCTCCGTCAGGCCGCGGGTCGGGCGATCATGCGCCCCGCCGGCTGGCCGAGCTGCTGACCCTCGGCGAAGACCGGCTGGCCGCGCAGGTACGTGGCCATGACGCGGCCGGCCAGGCGCGCGCCGGCGTACGGCGTCACCGGGTGTCTCTGGTGGAGCGAAGCGGGATCCACGGCAGTATCGGCGTCGGGCCGAAACACGACAAGGTCGGCGTC
>JBDLIA010000191.1 GCA_039715185.1 Gemmatimonadota bacterium | reverse complement strand
CTGGGCGGGGCGGGACCGGGACGGGACGCGTATCTCTTGGAGCGCGGTGGTGCCACGGGCGATAGCGCCGTCTCGCCCTTGCTCGCCAGCCCCGCCTACGAAGAGGTGGCCATCGCGTTGTCTCCCGATGGCCGCTGGCTCGCCTATTCCTCCAACGAGTCGGGGCGCTACGAGGTGTACGTCCGGCCGTTTCCCGAGGTGGACTCGGGGCGGTGGCAGGTCTCGCGCGACGGAGGCAACGAGCCACTCTGGGCGCATAGCGGGCAGGAGTTGTTCTATCGCAGCGCGAACGGCGATCTCATGGCCGTGAGCGTGCAGCCGGGTACGGGCTTTAGAGCGGGGGAGCAGCGTGTCCTGTTTTCGGCGAGCGGCTACTTGTCTAGCGCATCGAACACGGAATACGACATCACTCCCGACGACCGCCGCTTCATCTTCAAGCGGCAGGTCGGGGCCGAGGAGACCGGCCCGCAAACCCTGACGGCCGTGCTGGTGCAGAACTGGCTGAGCGAGTTAAGCGCGGGGGGGCCGGGGGGCCGATGAGCGAGAACACCTCACGCCTCTCGGCCGCCCTTGCGGATCGCTACGCCATCGAGCGCGAGCTTGGCGCCGGTGGGATGGCCACCGTCTATCTCGCCGAGGACCTCAAACACGAGCGCAAGGTCGCGCTCAAGGTCCTGAAGCCCGAGCTCGCCGCCGTCCTCGGCGCCGACCGCTTCGTTCAGGAGATCAAGACCACCGCCAGCCTCCAGCATCCGCACATCCTTCCGTTGTTCGATTCGGGACAGGCCAACGGCTTTCTCTACTACGTCATGCCGTACGTCGAGGGCGAAACGCTGCGGGACAAGCTGGACCGCGAGGCGCAGCTGGGGATTGATGAAACCGTCCGGATCACGACTGAGGTGGCAGACGCGCTGGACTACGCGCACCGCAACGGGGTGATCCACCGGGACATCAAGCCGGAGAACATCCTGCTGCACGACGGGCGGCCGATGGTGGCGGACTTCGGGATCGCCTTGGCGGTGAGTGCGGCGGCCGGGGGGCGCATGACCGAGACAGGCCTCTCCCTGGGCACGCCGCACTACATGAGTCCCGAGCAGGCGACGGCGGAAAAGGAGATCACGAACCGGTCGGATATCTACTCCTTGGCGTGTGTGACCTACGAGATGTTGGCGGGAAATCCGCCGCACACGGGCAGCTCGGCGCAGCAGATCATCATGAAGATCGTGACGGAAGAGGCGGCCGCGGTAACGAGCGTCCGGAAGTCGGTGCCGCCGAACGTGGCGGCGGCCACGGCCAAGGCCCTCGAGAAGCTGCCGGCCGATCGGTTCGACAGCGCCAGCGACTTCGTCCAGGCCTTGAAGACGCCGTCCTTCCGGCACGGGGTGGAGGGCGTGTCGGGGGCCGCCGCGGCGCCCGGGCGGCGCAGCGATCCCTGGGTGCTCGCCCTCGCCGCCGCCCTCGCGGTCATGACGGGCATTGCGGCATGGGCACTGCTCCGGCCGGCCCCGCCGCGGCCGGTCGCACGGTACAACATCGATCTCCCGGAGGACCAACGCATCGGCGGGTTCTTTGCCCGCATCGCCCTGACACCGGATGGGTCCCGCGTCGTTTACAGCGCGGGGACGGGCGTCGGTACCCCGACAGGGCTGCGTGTCCGCCAGCGCGATCAGCTGGGGACGACGTCGCTGGCCGGGACCGCCGGAGGATACGCGCCGTTCGTGTCGCCGGACGGTAGCCGAGTCGGGTTTAGCGCAGGCGGTGAGCTCAAGGTCGTGTCCCTGCGGGGCGGGCCGCCGGTGACCATCACCGACACCCTCGTCGGGGGTGGGGGCGCGACTTGGAGCCCGGACGGGTTCATCTACGTGGACGGCCAGGGGCAGAGCCCGCTGGTTAAGGTGCTGGCGGCGGGTGGCACACCCGAGTGGTTCACGCGCATCGACTCGGCGAACGGGGAAACGGACCACTTGTTCCCGGTTGCGTTGCCGAACGGCCGGGGCGTGCTGTTCCGCGTGGCGTATTCCAGTGCCCAAGGCGAGACAGATATCGCCGTCGCCGAGACGGCCACCGGGAATCA
>JBDLIA010000190.1 GCA_039715185.1 Gemmatimonadota bacterium | reverse complement strand
TGGGCGAACAGGCTGCGCGTGGCGTTGTCCATGAACAGCCCTATCCGGTTGCCCTCGATCCGGTTCTGCTCCGCGACGATGTCCTGCGACGTCTGCAGGAGTATGCCGAACGCGCGCGGCCCCGTGTGGTGCGAAAACACGTTGCCCCGGAACTCGATGCGCTTGGAGAACATGATCGCCGCGCCAGCCGCGTTGCGCTCGAATCGATTGCCCCTGAAGCGGTTGTCATCCGAGTACATGTAATGGAGCCCGTAGCGCAGGTCGGCGACATCGTTGTCGCTGACCTCGTTGTCGCTGGCGAACGAGAAGTATATCCCGTCACGGGTGCGCCGCACTCGATTCCGCTCGAGGCGGTTGGCGGCCGAGTTGTACAGGTGGATGCCGTTGCCGCGTTGCGACTCCTCGAGGCGCGCAATGCCTTCGATGTCGTTGCCAACCAGGCGAGTGCCGTTCGACTCCAGCAGGTAGATCCCGTGCAGCGACTCGTCGATGCGATTGTCCACGATCCGGCAGCCCTCGCAGCGGAGCAGCTTGACCGCAGCGTCGTCGCGCTCGAGCGAGATGCCGCTCCCGGAGATGTGGAACCCGCGGACCTCCACCGAGTCCGCGGCCACCGTGAGCGTCGTGCCCTCGCCGGACCCCACCAGCCGCGCGCGCCCCGTTCCTGCGCCCACGACCGCGGCGAGCAGCAGCGGAACGTCGATGCGGAGGTCGCCGTGATGCGCGCCCCGGACGCGCACCGTGTCGCCCCGGACCGCGCCGGAGAGCGCGGCCGCCAGATCATCCTCGCGCCGGACCTGGATCGTGCGAGGCGCGCGCGCAGGTGGGCGGGTGCGCGCCGCGGCATCCGCGGCGGAGTCGCTGCCCGCCTCCGCCGGCGGCCGCACGTGGTGTTCGTGCTGCGCCGCCAGCGGCGCCGGAGCAAAGCAAACGCCCGCGACGATCGCCAGGAAGGCAACCGCCGCGGACGCTACCGGATGGGCCGACCCCGACCCGCCCCCTCTCAAGGACACCCACCTCTCAGAACGGACGGGGCCGACCACCTCCGGGCAATTCACGCCTGCCTCAGCCGGCCACCATCTGGGTAGCCTGCACGGCCGACGTACCCGCCTTCACGTAGAACTGCCAGGTCTCCTCCAGCGCCGTCTGGACCTCGGCGCCGCAGTCGCCATCTTCCAGCGCCCCCCACACTCCTTCGAGCGCCGCGTTGCCCTCGGTCATCCAGTGCGTCGCGTCCTCGACCTCCGCGGTGGCCCGACCATCGGGATCCTCCACGCTGGCCAGTATGCCGTCGACCAGATCGCGGGTGCCGAGCGCCTCTTGCAGCGCCGGCCCGCACGACTCGTGCAGGGCGTCATCCCAGGAAGCAGTGAGTGCCTCGTAGTCCAGGTCCGCCTGGGAAGGCGCCGCCGGCGCCGCTTCCGCCACCTCCGTGTCCGCCGCGGCGCCGGCGTCCGCGCCTTCCGTCGCCGGGCCGCACGCGGCCAGCGCGGCGAGCGTGAGCGCAGTCATGCCGATCCGAAATCGCATATCGTCCTCCTGTGTACAGGACGCGAGGCGGGGGGCGCCAACGGACGCCCCCGCCCCTCACGCTCCTGGCTGATCGTCGAACCCGGGAGCCTTCTTCGCGCGCGCGTCCCTGATGTCGGCCCAGACAACGACCGCGATCAGAAGACCCGCGATGAGCGGCAGGAAGGTGCCCCAGGAGAAGTAGGCGTAGGTGCCGAACTGGGCGATCTGGTTCTCGCCGAACATGGGCGGCGTGAACGGCTCGATGTCGATCGGCGCCATTGGGTCCAGCTCGTGTCCGTAGTCGTACATGCGCTGGGCCATGCTGCGTAGCCCGTAGACCGCGATACTCGCCAGCCCCACGAGGGGTAGCACGCGCAGCCAGGCCTTGCGCACGAAGGCCATGGCGAACGTAAGCAGCGCCATGGCGCCCAGCAGATACGGCAGGATGCGCAGCTCCACGAAGAAGTCGCGCGAGATCAAGGCCATGCCGATGTAGCCGTTCAGTATGTTGATCTCCTGCACGTCCCCCACGATTCGCGTGGGGTAGACCACCATGCGCAGGCCCTCGGGATACTGGATGCTGGCCAGCGTCAATCCCCACAGCGGGAAGAA
>JBDLIA010000189.1 GCA_039715185.1 Gemmatimonadota bacterium | reverse complement strand
CTACATGGAGGAGGCCGAGTACTGCGACAGGCTCGCGCTGATGAACCGCGGCCGCCTGATCGCGCTGGACACGCCGGCCGCCCTGCGCGAGGGGTCGCGTGAGGTGATCTACCGGCTCGTCTCGCCGGAGGCGGTGCGGCTGGCGGAGGCGCTGTCCGGGCGGCCGGGCATCCTGGAGGCGGCGCTCTTCGGCCGCGACGTGCACGTGTCGCTCGCCGACGCCGCGGACGAGGCCGACCTGCGCGTAACGCTCCAGGCGACCGGCATCCCGGTCGACGACGTCGCGCGCGTCCAGCCGGCGCTCGAGGACGTGTTCGTGGCGCGCGTCCGGGCGGCCGGGGGAGCGGCCGTCGGATGAGTCGCGCCCGATGACCCTCCTCGACCCCGTCCGCCTGGGCGCCGTCGCCCGCAAGGAGTGGATCCAGCTCAAGCGCGACCCGCGCAGCCTCTACCTGGCGTTCGGGCTGCCGCTCCTGCTGCTGCTGTTCTTCGGCTACGCCATCAACTGGGACATCGAGGACCTGCCGCTGGGCGTGCTGGACCGCGACCGCACCGCCGACAGCCGCGAGCTGGTGGAGGCGTTCACCGCGGGCGACCTGTTCGCCGACGCCGGACGGCCCGCCGACGAGGCCGACGCCGAGCGGGGCCTGGTCAGCGGCGCCTACCGCGCGGTGCTCGTGATCCCGACCGGCTTCTCGCGCGACGCGGCCGCGGGCACCGCCGAGCTCCAGCTCCTGCTGGACGGCGCCGACGCCAACACCGCCACCATCGCGCTGAGCTACGCCGACGCCATCGTCACCGGGTTCGGCGCCGGCCTCGACACCCGCGCGGCCCGCCCGCCGCCGGTCGACGTCGCCGCCCGCGTCTGGTACAACCCGACGCTGGAGAGCAAGAACATGATCGTCCCCGCGCTGATCGCGGTGATCATGTCGGTGATCGCCGCGCTGCTCACCGCGCTCACGATCGCGCGGGAGTGGGAGCGCGGCACCATGGAGCAGCTCGCGGCGTCGCCCGTCAGCCGGCTGGAGGTCATCCTCGGCAAGCTCCTGCCGTACCTGCTGATCGGGCTCGTCGACGTGGTGGGCGCGGTGGTGGCCGGGGTGCTGGTCTTCCAGGCCCCCCTGCGCGGCGACCTGGTCCTGCTGGGCGTGCTCACGATCCTCTTCCTGGTGGGCGCGCTGGGCTTCGGGATCTTCATCTCGGCGGCGGTCAAGTCGCAGGTGCTGGCGACGCAGATCGGGCTCATCGTGACCTACCTGCCCGCGCTGCTGCTGTCCGGCTTCCTGTTCGACATCGCCAGCATGCCGCTGCCGCTCCAGGGCGTGACGTTCCTGGTCCCCGCGCGCTACTTCGTCACCGTCACGCGCGGGATCTTCCTGAAGGGGGTCGGCCTCGGCGCGCTGTGGCCGCAGGCGCTCCTGATGATCGCCTACGCCGTGGTCGGGCTCGGCCTGGCGGTGCGCGCGTTCAGGAAGGAGATCCCGGCGTGAGCGCGGCCCTCCTGCGGATCCGCCGCCTGGTGCGCAAGGAGCTCCGCCAGCTCTTCCGCGACCCGCGCACCAAGCGGATAATCTTCGCCTCGCCCATCGTCCAGCTCCTGCTGTTCGGCTACGCGGTCAACACCGACGTGCGCGGCGTGCCGATGTTCGTGCAGGACTTCGACCGCACCGCCGAGTCGCGCGCGCTGGTCCAGGCGATCGCGGCGGGTCCGGAGCTGCGCGTGGTGGGCACCTCGAACCACTCCGCCGACCTCACCCGTGCGCTCGACCACGGGGACGCCGTCATCGGCATCGTGGTCCCAGCCGGCTTCGAGGCCGACCTGGCCGCGGGCCGCACCGCGCCCGTGCAGGTGGTGGTCGACGGGACGAACTCCACCACCGGCATCGTGGCGCAGGGCTACGCCACGCAGGCGATCCAGGCGTACGGCCAGCGCCGCGCCGCCGAGCGCGTGGGCGCCGACCCCGACCCGCCCATCCGGCTCGACGCCCGCGCGTGGTTCAACCCGGGGCTCGCGAGCCGCGTGTACAACGTCCCCGCCGTGGTCGGCATGATCGTCATGCTCATGTCGATGCTGCTGACCGGGCTGTCGGTGGTCCGCGAGCGCGAGCTCGGCACGCTCGACCAGCTCCTGGTGTCGCCGCTGTCGCCCGGAGAGCTGATGCTGGGCAAGACGATCCCGGTCGCGCTGATCGCGATGGCCCAGCT
>JBDLIA010000188.1 GCA_039715185.1 Gemmatimonadota bacterium | reverse complement strand
CGCCGCGGAGCCGGCTGCCGGCGCGACGCGCGAGCCGCGGCGAGGTCGAGGCGCCAGGCGCGAGGAAGCGAAGCCCGCGGCTCCGGCCGGGGCGGAGGACGACCGCTACGCGGCGGCGTTCGCGCTGCTCGTCCGGGCCGTCGTCGAGCTGGCGGATGGCAAGGGTCCGGTGCGGGATTCGGAGCTCAAGCGGCGCATGTTGCAGCTGGACGACTCCTGGGACGAAGCCACGCTGGGGTTCAGCAAGTTCAGCCGGTTCCTGCGCAAGGCGCACGACGAGGAGGTCATCGATCTGCACCGGACGCCGGACGGGTACTACGAGACCTCGCTCGGGCGCAACGCGCCCGCCGGCGCCGGGTCCGCGCCCTCCAGGCCGACGCGCGAAGTCGCCGCTGAGGCGCCGGAGGCTGGCCGCGAGGAGGAGGGCGCCGAGCGCGAGCGCAACGGCGGCCGCAGGCGTGGACGACGGGGGAGGCGCTCGGCGCAGCCGGCAGAGGAGGCGCCGGTAGCCGAGGCCGAGCCGGCTCCCGAGCCGGAGCCGGAACCGGCGATCGAGGCTCCAGCCGAGGCTCCCGTCGCCGAGGCGCAGGCCGCTCCGACGGAAGAGCCGCAGGTCGCGCCCACCGTGGAGCCCGCGGCCGCGCCCTCGGCGCGCGTGCGCGGTTACGGGCGCGGGACGCGAGCGCGTGGTGGCGCGGCGGGACCGCCGCCGCTGCTGCCGGGCCAGACCGTCGGCTCCGGCGCGGCCCCGAAGGACGCGGGAGCCGCCCCTGCCGCCGAGCTGGCGACTGCGGCCGCTGCGCCGACTCCCGCTGCGCCGGACGGGTTGCCCACCGAGCGAGACGAAGTGATCGGCTACCTGGTGTCGCGCTTCAAGGGCGTCGGCGAACGCACCGCGCTGGTGGTGGTGAACAAGTTCGGCGCCGAGAACGTGTTCCGCGTGATGACCGACGAGCCTGACAAGCTCCGCAGCCTGGTCGGGCCGAACCGCGCGAAGATGCTGCTGGCAGGGTTGGCGGCGGACGCGGAGGCGCGCGCAGCGGGGCGGTGAGCCCCGCCGACCCAACGCACTTCGAGCCGGGAGAGCCGCTCCCCGCCTCGTTCTTCGACCGCCCCGCGGAGCTCGTAGCGCGCGAGCTGCTCGGGGCGATCGTCGTGTCGGACCTCGCCGCCGTCCGCACCGCCGGCAGGATCGTGGAGGCCGAGGCCTATCCCGGTCCGCACGATCCCGCCTCCCACGCGGCCGAGCGGATCGGTCGCACCGCGCGCAACGAGGCTATGCACGGTCCGCCGGGAATAGCCTACGTGTACCGCATCTACGGGCTGCACTGGTGCCTCAACGTGGTGACCGGGCGCGCGGAGCGGCCGGCGGCGGTACTGCTGCGGGCGCTGGAGCCCGTGGCCGGCATGGATGCGATGGCGGAGCGCCGGGGAAGGCTCTCGGACCTGGCGAGCGGCCCGGCCCGGCTGACCGCGGCGCTGGGGGTGAGCGGGGCGCAGGACAAGCACCCGCTGCGGCTCCCGCCGCTGTCGATTCACGCCGGATCTCTGGCCGCGGGCGAGAGCGCCGCCGCAGGGCCCCGTATCGGCGTCGCCCGGGCGCGTGACTGGCCGCTGCGGTTCTGGATCCGCGACAGCCCGTTCGCGTCCCGGTGAGCGCGCCGGACGCCGCACCGCTCAGCGGTTGAGCGCCGCTTCCCCCTCCACCACCGCCGCCAGCGCGTCGATCGACTCGCCGAACCCGTAGAAGGTGCGGACCACGCGGTGCTCACGGTCCAGCACGACGGTGTAGGGCAGGCCACGGTAGCCGAACTCCTGGCGCAGGTTTCCCTCGCCTCGGGCGAGCGGGTAGCTCACCCCGCCCAGGCTCTGCGCGAAGCCGATCGCCTGGTCGGGGAACTCGTCGTCGTTCAGCCCGACGACGGACACCCCGGCGCCCGCCAGGGCGGCCGCCAGGCTGTCGAGCTGGGGCATCTCGCGGCGGCACGGTCCGCACCAGCTCGCCCAGAAGTTGACCACGAGGACGTCGCCCTCGAAGTCCGCCAGGCGGATCGACTCCGGTCCGGTCAGCGACGGCAGAGCGAAGTCGGGGAAGTCCGCGCGCTCGTCGGCTCCGGGCGCGGTGAGAGCCTCCGCGCGCGCCACGACCGTGACGCGGCCACCGCGATCGACGAATATCCCCGCGTCGCGCGGCACCGTGCCGGCCCT
>JBDLIA010000187.1 GCA_039715185.1 Gemmatimonadota bacterium | reverse complement strand
GGCTGCGATGGAGGACTGGGGGGCTGCGATGGAGGCGGCGGGCGGGCGACGGCCGGCGTCATCGACCTCCCGGGGACGTTTCCGCGGAAACGTGGGCGGCGCGCATGGCGGACCGGGACATCGGCCCGTCGCGCGCCAGCTCGTCGAAAAAGTCGGCGGCCCCGTCATGCTCGCCCGACCTCAGGGGCCAGACAACCTCACTCCGCCCCCACCCGCGTGGGCCGTCGGCCTTCGAGCCCCACCCGCCGCAGCACCGCCTGGAAGCGGGGTTCGCCCAGGAGCGACTCGAAAGGCGGAGACCACAGATGCGTGGTAAGACCGAAAGAGACCACTGTGAAGCTGGCCTCGATGAGGTCGAGCGCCCGGTCGGGCCGGCCGAGGTGGATCCACATGGCGGTGCTGACATCCCACGCCCCGTCTGCAAGCGCGTCCACGATGGCGGGAGTCGGCCGCTCGACGTCGGCAGGCCATGCGCTGCGCCACCGCTCGATCTCGGCCGGGGTGCCGGTGTTCCCCGAGAGGAGCTCGCGACGGACCTCAGCCCACCTGCCAGCCCAGGCGTAGGTGGCTAACCGATCGCCGTAGTGTAAGCCCAGCAGCGGGTCATCGGGCTCGGCATCGATTGCCGCCGAAAAAAGCCGGATCGCTTCGTCGTACAGCCCGTTGTAGGCGGCGATGTACGCCGCGACGTTCACGCGGATGGACGCGCGGTCGAGGTTCAGGGCCCGGCGTGCCTCGAGCAGCGCCTCGTCGAGCCGGCCCACGAAGCCCAGGTACTCGGCGTACTGCTGGTGCGCCTCCACGTCGTCCGGGTCGAGCGCGAGTGCGCGCAGGTAGGCCTCCTCGGCCTCTGCCCATTCCCAACTGTCGCGGTACACGTTGCCGAGCGCGACGAGCGCAGACGCGTTGTCCGGGTCCAGCTCCAGCGCACGCTGCGCCGCGGTCTCGGCCTCTGGGAGGCTCTCCGCCCACACCGAGTCGCCCGCCTCGTCCGCGTACATGGGCGTGAGCGCGCGGCTTTCTGCCAGGCCCGCCCACGCCGGCGCCCACGTCGAGTCCAGCGCGATCGACGCCTCGAACAGCTCCGCGGCCTCGAACACGCCCGCTCCGCGCTCCCGCATTCGGGCCCGGCCCGCGAGGTAGAGGTCGTACGCTTCGAGGCTCGCGGTCGGCGAGACGAGGTCTCGAGCGTCGTCCAGGCCCAGGGGAACCCTCAACTCGTCCGCGATGGCCTCGGCGATCTCCGTCTGGATGGCGAAGACGTCGCGCAGCTCGCGGTCGTACTGGTCGGACCACAAGTGGGAGCCGTCCGAGGTGTCTATGAGCTGGGCCGTGATACGGAGCTGGTTTTCCGCCTTGCGCACGCTCCCCTCGACGAGGTAGGCCACGCGCAGCGTGTCGCCGAGCTGCTCGGCGGTCAGGTCGCGCCCCTTGAACGCGAACGCCGAGGTGCGCGCGGCGACCTTCAGCTCGCGGACGTTGGCGAGCGCGTTGAGCAGCTCCTCGGTGATGCCGTCGCTGAAGTACTCCTGGTCGCCCTGGGGGCTCATGTCCGCGAACGGGAACACGGCGATGGAGGGGCGATCGTCGGCTTCGGCCGGTACCGCGGCGGCGCCGGCGACCTCTGCGCTCGCGCCATCGGTGTCGTCGACCACCGACCGTCGACCGATCCACCAGCCGCTGCCGACCAGAGCGACGATGCCCAGCAGCGCCAGCACGCCGGAGGGCCAGCGCTTCGAGGCAGGGGCCGCGATGATCTCTGCAAGCTCGCCCGGGGCGGCCTCGCCCGTGCGCCGCACCCCGTCCGGTGTCACCTCCAGCGCCCAGGCAAGCACCACCGCTACCGGGAGCCCGAGCAGCAGGATCAGCGCCACGAACCGGTAGGTCCACTCCGGGAGCAGCAGCGCCGGGACCGCAAGGTCCACGATCTGGAGCACCACGAACCCGACGACGCCGTACACCGCCATCACGCGGAATACCCGGCGTCGCTTCAGTTCGGCGAAGAGCTGCTGGTAGGACTTCATCGTCCCTTTGGCAATCGGCGATTCGCCCTGCAGTCGCGGGCTCTCGGAAGATCCGGCGGCGCGCGCGCGGCGTCAAACGGGGTCCGGTGGGGACCTTGCGCCTGCCCGGGCGTTTCGCGCACTCTCGCCGACGTTAGCCGCGCCGCCATCGACAGAGAAATCACGACCATGCCCGATCGCACGTTAGTTCCCACCGGCGCCCCCTGGGCCGCCGTAGCCGGCTACTCGCGCGCGGTGCGCGTGGGAGGCCACGTCTCGGTGGCCGGGACGGCGCCCGTCGCGGATGAC
>JBDLIA010000186.1 GCA_039715185.1 Gemmatimonadota bacterium | reverse complement strand
CGTTTTCGGCCGCGGGCCGGCCTTCTACGGAGGGGGCAGCTCGCCGCCCAACTACTCGATCAAGGTCCTGGGCTACAACTACGTCACGGTGCGGGAGATAGCCGTGGACCTGGGGCGCAGGCTGGAGCGCTTCAGCCGCATTCGCGAGGTGGACACCAACGCCAGCGGTCAGTTCTTCCAGCGCGACAGGGCGACCGAGGCAGTGCTCGCGCTGGACCGCGCGGCGCTCGCCCGGCACGGCCTCACCGCGCGCGACGTCGTGGAGGAGGTGAACGCCGCGGTGCGCACCAGCGAGCGCAGCCGCCCCGTGCGCATCGCGGGCGACGAAATGCAGGTGTCGGTCAAGCTCGCCGGACACGAGACCATCGACAACGTGGAGCTGCTCCAGCTCCTGATCCCGGCGCCCGCCGGCGGCAGCGTGCGGCTGGCCGACGTCGCGACGCTGTCAGAGCGCGACGTGCTGGCGCGCATCACGCGGGAGGACCAGCAGTACGAGCGGCGCGTCGCCTACGAGTTCCGGGGGCCCCGCAAGCTGGGCGACGAGATCACCCGGCGGGTCATCGAGGCCACCGCGGTCCCCACCGGCTACACGATCGAGTCGGGCAATCTGTGGGCGTGGTCGCTGGGCGAACGCAACCAGATCTACGGCGTGCTGCTGGTGTCCCTCCTGCTGGTGTTCGGCGTCACCGCGACCCTGTTCGAGTCTCTTCGGCAACCCTTCGTCGTGCTGCTGACCGTGCCGATGGCGCTCGTGGGGGTCTTCCTGGTGTTCTTCTACACGGGCGCGAGCTTTACGCGCGAAGCGTATGTCGGCGTGATCATGATGGGCGGCATCGTGGTCAACAACGCCATCCTGCTCGTCGACCACGTGAACCAGAAGCGCCGCCGCGACGGCCTGGCGTTGCGGGAGGCGGTGCTGGAGGGGACGCTCGAGCGGGTCCGGCCGATCCTCATGACCAGCGCCACGACCATCCTGGGCCTGCTGCCGCTGGTGCTGTTCAGCGCCGCCGCGGACGCGAACATCTGGAACGCGCTCGGCTATGCGCTCGTTGGCGGCCTGGCGGCCAGCACCGTGTTCGTGCTCACCGTGACGCCCGCGCTCTACCTGCTGGCCGAGCGGCGCGCCGAGCGCAGGGCGGGGGAATCGGCGGGTCCACGGCCGACCCGCGCTGTCCTGCCGGCGGCGGCCGGATCGTTCTCCGGAGGAGGGAGCATGTAGGCCTTTCACCGGAGACGAAAACGCGCGATGTCCGCCACGCCACGACCGTCGGTCCCGTCCATTGTCGCGCTGCTCGCTTGTTTGGTCTCCGGCTGCGGCGACGACGCAACCACGCCCGAGGGAGATCCGCCCGATTCGGGACCTGAGTTCTCCGGCACACTCCTCGTGGTCAACAAGAGCGCCGCCAGCCTCTCCTTCGTGGACCCCAACGACGGTTCCAGGCTCGCGGACGTGGCCACCGGCTTCGGGCCGCACGAGGTCGCGCTGTCGCCCGACGCGTCCACCGCGTACGTGACCAACTACGGCAGCGGTGCGTCGCCCGGGAACTCGCTTACCGTGGTGGACGTTGCGACCCGTAGCCGGGTGGCGACCGTGGACCTGGGCACCGACACCGCCCCGCACGGGATCGCCACGTCGCAGGACGGGCGCATCTGGGTCACCGCCGAAGGATCCGGGCGGGTGATCTCCGTGGACCCGGACGCGCTCACGGTGGACGACGGCTTCGCCACCAACCAGGCGGTGACGCACATGATCGCGGTCACGCCCGACGGCGCTCGAGCCTACGCGGCCAACATCGGCAGCGGCAGCGCCACCCGCGTCATCACCTCCACCGGGGCCGTGGCCAGCGTGGGGACCGGCGCCGGCGCCGAGGGCATAGCGCTGTCGGCGGACGGTACGCGCCTGTACGTGACCAACCGGGCCGCCGGCACCGTGAGCGAAATCGACACCGGCTCGTTTCAGGTGCTGCGCACGCTGTCCACCGGCAGCTTCCCAATCCGCGTGCAGATTCGAGCGGGCGCCGGGCAGCTGATCATCACCGACCCGATGGACGATGAGCTAGTCGTGGTGGACATCGCCGACTGGCTCGTGCTGAGCCGGGTACCGGTGCAGGGAGCTCCCATCGGCGTCCTCCTGGACCCCTCCGGCCGCTACGCCTTCGTGGCGCGAACCGCCGCCGATCGCGTGGCGGTCGTGGATCTCCAGGACGGCTCCACCGTGCGACAACTGCCCACCGGCGCGAACCCCGATGGTCTCGCCTGGCTGCCTTGAAGTGGCGATCTTGAAGGAACCCCACCCGGGCGTCGTAGGGGTGC
>JBDLIA010000185.1 GCA_039715185.1 Gemmatimonadota bacterium | reverse complement strand
GAAGCCGCGACCTGGTCCGGTTGCAGGGGGGCCGCCGGCGTGCCCATGTCCGTGGCCACCCAGCCGGGATTCAGCGCCGTCACCGCGATACGGTCCGGTCGAAGCTCGTGCGCTAGGACCCGGACGAGCATGTTCAACGCGGCCTTGCTGGCCGAGTAGCTGAACTCGACCTCAGCTCCAGCCTTGCGCCCGATCGAAGCCATGCCTGACGAGAGAAAAGCGATGATGCTGCCTTCCCGCGGGCGAATCCGAGGCAGCAGCTCGCGAGTCAGGACCATCGGGGC
This sequence comes from Gemmatimonadota bacterium, assembly GCA_039715185.1. Classification (NCBI taxonomy): domain Bacteria; kingdom Pseudomonadati; phylum Gemmatimonadota; species Gemmatimonadota bacterium. The sequence goes on along the minus strand of JBDLIA010000185.1, from coordinate 2,038 downwards.
GACGGTATTGATCTCGAACATCCGGAGCGTGCTTTCCGCTCGCATCGAACGGATGCTGAGGTGACTCGCCTCGGGCTCGACCTCGGCGCTGCGGATGTAGATGCCCGCATTGTTCACCAGGAGGTCGAGCCACTCCCCTTTGGCTTCGAGCGCTCTCCGCACGTCAGCGAACTCCGCGGGGCGCGCGAGATCCAGACGGACGATGTCGAGCCGGCCCCGAACCGTCGGCTCGAGTGTGTGCAGGTCCGCGGCGTTATCCGGAGAACGGCACGCCGCGTATACGCTGTCGCCGCGGGCCAGGGCGACCTTCGTGAAGGCGAGTCCCAGGCCTCGGTTGGCTCCGGTGATGAGGACTCTGCGCACGGGTGTCCTATCGGTAGGGGACGAGGGGTCGCCCGGACGCTAGGGCCGCGGCCTTGCGAAGTACAGCGTCCCGGGTGAATCAATTCCAAATCGCGCCGGGTCTTTCCGCGATCCTTCCCGAACTCAGGAGGAGCCAGCCGTGCCAAGCCGCGACTCGAAGTGGACCCCCGCCCTGATCCTTTCGCTTCTCGCCCTGCTGTCCTTCCTGACCCGTACGTTCATCGACTACCGGTTCGTCTACCTGGAGCTGGGCCTGGACCGCGACGCGCTGGCGTCCACCACGCTGATCAATCTGGTGTTGTTCGGCGCTTGGATCTGGGCCATCGTGGCGGCATCCCACGGGGGACGCGGAGGGTTGTACGCCTTGCTCGGGTTCAGCCTCCTGCTGGTGGCCTTCGGGGTCGCCACGCTGGTTTCGCTCTGCCCCTCACCGTGCCGGACCTTCTGGCCGGTGGGCGAGATCGCGATCTGGTCGAATCTGGTGATAGGTGTGCCGGCGGCGGCTCTGTTGGGACGTCAGTTGTTCGGTAGGAGCGGACGCGACAGAGGCGAGCCTGAGGTCGGCTAGTCCTGGTCGGACGCTCGGTCGCCGACAGGCGGCGGCGCCTCTCCAATCACCTCCCCGCCAGCGCCTCGTCCACGTGCTGGCGGAAGTCCGGGCCGGTGAAGTTCTGCCGGTTCTCCGTCCACGCCCACGCGGGGCGCCGGCGCGCCATCGCCGTGAACCACTCGTTCCACTCCAGCCACTCATCGGTATCGAGGATGCCATCGGCGTGGTAGTACCAGCCGATCTCCCAGGAGTCGAAGAAGTCGTGCTGGTAGGTCAGGAACCTTAGCCGATCCGCCTCGGAAAGCTTCTCGGGCGCGGACGCGGCGGCCACGACTATCTCGGCCAGCCCGGGGCTTTCTATCAGCAGACGGTTGGCCTCGCGGCCGCGCTCGAACAGCACGAGGTCCGCCTCGCGACTGCTGATCGTCGACGTGCGGCGAAACTCGTAGCCGACGTAAAGCAAGGACGCGATGATGGCCAAGGCCGATATGATCTCGGCCAGCGAGGCGTACGCCTGCAGTCTCCTGGTCTTCATTCCCGCTCCCTGAAAAAGCGGTTTACGCCCGCAGCACTCCCACCAGCGCGGCCAGCCACGCGGCCAGGAGCGCCACCCCGCCCACCGGGGTGACGGCGCCGAACCAGCGCGGCGCGCCGAGCGCCAGCGCGTACAGGCTGCCGCTGAAGATCAGCACGCCGAAGATCATGGCGCCGCCGGCGAACACGCCGGAGAAGCGGTCCCAATGGGTGGTCGCCCAGGCGAGCGCCAGGAGCCCCAGGGCGTGGTACATCTGGTAGCGCGACGCCAACTGCCAGGTCTCGAGCCGGTCCGCGCTCAGGCGGGACTCCAGCGCGTGCGCGCCGAACGCCCCGGCCGCGACGGCCAGGAGCGCGAGGGCCGCGCCGGCGGCGAAGAATAGGCGGGCCATGGGCGGCTCCGAAATTTCTGTCGGGTGCGATCGGTCGGCCGCAGCATAGTCGGCCGTGTGCGCGGGCGCACGTGCGCTTGCCGGAACCGCACAGGTGACCCCGGGTTGAATCAGCCATGCGCTGGAAGATCGTTCTGGGACTCGTCGCGGTCGCGCTCACGGCCTCGTTCCTCACGTGCTCGCCGGGCTACGTGCTGCG
>JBDLIA010000184.1 GCA_039715185.1 Gemmatimonadota bacterium | reverse complement strand
AATCCTGTCCATAGCTGGTTGGGACAACCTTGGCGCGGGTGGGCATGGCTGGGTCGCGACCGGCACGGGCCGGCGTCGGGGGCAGCGTCTAAGCGAAGGTCAGTAGCTGCTTGGGACAGCTTTGGCCTGGGTAGGCCAGGCCGGACGAGAATCGTCGCGCCCGATAGCTGCTTGGGACGTTTCCGCGGAAACGCCTACTCCCGTCCAGGCACCCTGGCCACTGCCCCCGCGCCCCCGGCGTACCGGCCCCCGCTGCACGCCCTCCCGCCACGTTTCCGCGGAAACGCCCAACGGCACCGCACCGCGTCCGCTCAGAGCACACCCATGAACAGGGCCAGCACGAGCCCGATCGCCGCGCTCGCCGCGACGCGCCCGATGACGCCCAGTCCCTGCCAGAGGTCGTGCGCTTGCCGGGGCAGGCTGCCTTTCGCCGACTCGGCCGCTGAGCCGCCCGGGCGAAGGGTCTGATTGGCGGTCCAGTAGGCGATCGCGGCGAAGATCGCGGCGGTGACGAGCGCCGGCTTGATCATCGCGACCACCAAGGTGACGCCGGCGCCGACGTAGATGATCTTGCGCGCGTTCAGGCGGTCCACCAGGCCGGGCCGGGAGCGGCCCTCCATCGACCCGAAACCGCGCGCGTCGGTCGCCTCGGGCTGTGAGCCGGGGCCAGAGCCGGTCGCCTCGGGCCCGGAGCCGAGCCCAGAGCCGGGCGCCGACCCACCCTCCGGCGCCGACCCCAACCCCGAGCCACCCGCCGCCCGCCCCGGCGCCCCGCAGTGCGGGCAAGACGCCGCGAGTTCGCTGATCTCCCGGCCGCACTCGAAGCAGGTCGTCATGGCCATGGTCTCCTCATTCCTCCACTTCGAATACCGCGTGCATGCCGGCCTCGATGTGCTCGGCGATGTGACAGTGTAGCATCCAGCGGCCCGGGTTGGTGATCTCCAGCAGGATGTCGGCGGTCTGCCCGGCGGGCAGCAGGAAGGTGTCCTTCCAGCCCAGGTTCTCCTCGGGCACCCCGTTCCGGCTCAGAACCAGGAAGCGCTGGCCGTGGATGTGGATCGGGTGCTGCATTCCGTGGACCACGTTGCGGTCGTTCTGCACGCGGATCTTCACTACCTCGCCCACCGAAAAGCGCCAGTCGATGTCCATGTTCTCGAGGCCGGTGTCGGGGTCGCGCAGGATCCACTCGACCTGCCCCGCGGTCGCCGCCCAGTTCATCATCGGCATCGTCCCGTCCCACTCCACGGCGGGGAAGAAGACCGAGTCGATCCGCATCATCGTGCGCACGATCGGGGGCATCTCACCGGTGCGGATGCCGAGGATGAGGCGGCGGTCGATCGGCCGATCGAAGAAGGCCCGATAGCGGTCGATTTCGACGATCGTGGCCGGGTGCTCGCGCAGCTCGTCGAAGGCGGCACCGGCGGACTGGTCGGGTGGGGGATCGGCCGCGTCGCCGTCCGGCCCGGCGGGGCGCGAGTCATCACCAACCGTCACAACCCCCAGCGTATCCTCGCGCGGCAGAAACGCACCGTTCAGGTGGTCGATCGACTGCACGCGGTTGAGCAGCGGCACCGCGCCGGCCGAGTCGAAGCGGACGTGCACCAGGTACCGCTCGGCGGGGGCGATCACCACGCTCTCGACCCACTCCTCGTGCTCCAGCGGCCCCATGTCCGAGCCCACCACCTTCGTGCGCGCGCCCGGCATCGACAGGTTCCAGGTGCGCGTGTTGGAGACGTTCGTGATGAGGAAGCGCACCACTTCGCCGGCGCCCACGTCCAGCGAGTAGCCGGGCTCGCCGTTGACCAGCAGCACGTTGCCGAAGCGCCCCATGAGCGCGTGCGTGGCCGACTCCCGGCCGAACTGAATCGCGCCCGATTCGTCGAGCAGCAGGTCGTCCAGGATGAGGAATTCCTCGCGGTCCACCGGACCCAGGTCGGCCTCGTGGCCGCGCACGAACATGTTGCCGTAGAGCCCCATATCCTGCTGCACGTCCTCCCTCACGTGCGGGTGATACCAGTACAGCCCCGCGTCGGGGAAGCGGATCCGGTAGGTGAAGGAGTCACCCGGGGCGATGGGGGCCTGGGTGACCCCCGGGGCGCCGTCGAAGCGGTTCTCGATCCGGATGCCGTGCCAGTGGATGGTCGTGGGCTGGTCGATGCCGTTGCGAAAGCGGACGACGATCTCGGCGCCCCTGTCCACGTCGAGCAGCGGCCCGGGGTGCTGGCCGTTGAACGCGAGCATAACCAGCTCGCGCCCGGCCACCGAGCGGCGCACGAAGCCTGCCTCGAGCTCCAGCGTCTGGCCGTTCGCCAGCCGCTCGACGCGCATCGGCCGCGC
>JBDLIA010000183.1 GCA_039715185.1 Gemmatimonadota bacterium | reverse complement strand
CCCCCCGTCCAGCGTCACCGTCACCCCCGCCTCCGGTTGGCCGTCCACGGTGACCTGGCCGACGACGGAGCCGTCGAGCACGACGGCCGTGCACACGATCGCGGCCTGCGCCGTCTGGCCGGCGCTGACGGAGGCGGTGGTCGGCTCGCAGTCGAACCCGTCCGCCGTCGCCATCAGCATGTAAGAACCGGCCGCCAGGTCCGAGAAAAAGAAGCCGCCCTGCGCGTCGGTCGTCTCGGTATCCGATACGGGTCCGCTGAGCGAGACCATCGCCGGGATTCCGACCCCGCCGGACGTCACCGTGCCCGAGATCGCGCCGGTATCCTCGAATCCGAAGATCACGGGGGCGAAGGCGTCCGGCCCCTTCTCGTCGCAGCCGCTCCACGCCGCGCACGCCGCGAGCACGGCTGCGAGGACGGCCCTCGGCCGGAGGCGGGCGTCACGCGACAACGTCTGCGCTGGCTCGGGCATCGGAATTCTCATCTGGAGCGCCGGTCAGAAGACGAAACGGCGGAGGAGGATGAACCTCCCCTCGTAGCTCGTGTCGGCGTCATCACCCTCGCCGAACAGCACCCCGCCCTCGACCCGGAAGCCGAGTTGGGGCGTCACGTAGAGGTCCACTCCGGCCACCACGCCGGTCCGGAAGCCGCTCTCCGACCGATCCTCCATGGCGAGCTCCCCGCCGGAAAACTCGGACAGGATCTCCAGGTCGTTGTACATCCACAGGGCCTGGAAGGCGGCGCGCAGCGTTACCAGGTCGACACCCTCCGGCGACTTCAGGAGCGCCTGGTACCACGCGACCTGGCCCCAGGTGAGCCAGCGGGTGAAGTCGATCGTGCCCATGCTCAGCCCGTTCGTGGCCGGGTCGAAGACCTGCCGGATCTCGCTCACGCTGGAGTAGGCGCCGCCGACGCCCAGGGTGAAGGGCAGATCCCATGGCGGGATCACCTCGAAGGAGGCGGGCAGCGTGATCCCCGTCGAGGAGACGTCCGCGTCGATCAGGCCCGGCTGGTCGCGCACCGCGTCCTCGAGGTTCGGCAGGTGGCTGAAGCCGAGGCCGATCCCGAGGATGACCTGCGTGGTGTCCAACCCGGGCATCGGAGGCATGAGGTCGTCCGCGCCCGGGGCGGTGGTCACCGTCCCCTCGCCCACGTCGATGACGACGCGGCCCGTCCCCCACGCGAACACGCCTATCCGCCGGCACCCGCAGCCCTCGCCCGCCGCCCCGTCGGCGCATGGGTCACCGGACCCCTCCTCGGCCAGGATCACCCTCGTGTCCCCGTCCTCGCAGTCGAGGACCCACACCTCCATGGGCGCTCCGTCGGCGAGGTTCGCCGCGTCGTTCCGAATCGTGAGCGAGCCGTCCGACCCGGTCGTGCCGATCGGCTTGCCCAGGCCCGCCAGCTCGGCGACGCCGGCTGGGTCCGCCTCCCGCACGCTCACCGGCACGTCCGGCAGCGGCTTCCCGCGATCGACGATCTCCAGGACGAAGGTCGGCTGCGCCTGCGCCGCCAGCGGGGCGGCCGCGAACAGCGCGACCGCGGCGATTCCCCCGAAGATCCGACGCGCTCTAGTCATCGTTGCCCCCCTAGCGAGCGATCCGCCTCGTCGAGGACGGCCGTGACGTCGGCCCACCGATTCGGCACGAGGTCGCGCACCTGCTCCTCGATCGAGGCCGTCCACCGCCGGCCGGCCGCGTCGAAGTTCTTCTTTGCGTGCTCCACGAACGCCTCCTCGAAGCCGTCCCGGTCGAGCCCCAGCTCGTCTGTCCAGGCCGCCCACTGGCGGGTCGAGTGGAAGTAGGCTTCGGGATCGCCGTCTGGGTGCAGCTCGCCCTCGTCCTGCAGGCGGCGGCTCGCGCTCACGATCTCCCGGAAGCGGGCGGCCTCCTGCTGCGCCTCCCGGTCGACCAGCCGGAACAGCGCTCCCTCCTCCGGCACGTCCTTCGCGAACTCCAGGCAATAGCCGTCCAGCACGACGGTCACGACGTCCGCGTCCGGTCCCCAATCGGTGCCACCGCCAGGGAAGTCGCGTCCCTGCGGCGCCGGGACGGGCTTCCCGCTGGAGGCCGCCGCGACGATGTCGTCCAGGCGGACCTGTTGCTCCGGCGTGAGGTCGTCCCGATCGAGGGGCTCCAGGCTCAAGGCCCCGGTGAGGATCCGCGCCGCTCCTCCCGAGTTGTTGACGAAGTGGGCGGTGAGGACCGGACCGGTCGAGCCGCCCGTGCTGCGGATCACGACCTCCACGGGCGCGGCGGCTCCCCCGAGGCCCGACGGACCGCCGAGCACGGAAGGCTCGACGCTCGGATTCAGGACCCTGGCGGGCACAGGAAGCAAGTTGGGGGGCGCAGGAGGAGTGACGGGCGCCGGAGACGGCGTGATGGGCGCGGGAGACGGCGTGATGGGCGCCGGAGA
>JBDLIA010000182.1 GCA_039715185.1 Gemmatimonadota bacterium | reverse complement strand
TCGAGCGTCCCAGGGTGGGCGCGGGCGGGGAGGGCGGCTCGGCTGAGACGCGCCTGACCTTCCGGCTGCGCATCGAGCCCGGCGGGCCCATGGCCCCCATGGTCAACGCCATGATCGCACCGATGCTGACGCCCGCCGCCGAGGGCCTGGCGGAGCGCATCCTGGCCACGCTGGAGGAGCGCGCCTCGAGCTAGCCCTGAAATAAGCGTTCATCGGCCGTTCTCGCACCAATCGGCACCCACTCGGGGCGGCGAGGGGAGAAAGCCGCGCGGCGGCGCCTTCGGTCGAGGTCGATTTTCTCTGTGAGGTCGCGGCCCTGCGAGCGTCGGGCGAAGGGCGCGCACACCCGCCCCGCGCCGCCGTGTTGCCAAAGATTTGACACCCGCGTCGCTTAGGTTTGGAGCTGCGTGTGCGCGGCGACCAGCGTGGGGAGGAACCGATGCGCCGGGCTCATGCGCAACCAGCGCTGTCGGCTGCGGTAGATTGCCTCGGCGGCCAAGTACACGAAGGCTTGGCGGTAGCGTTTCCATTCCCAGCGCACAACTTCGGGGGGCAACGCGAGCTGGGCGATCCACTTGCCGAGATTCCACGCCAGGCGCCCGATCTCGAGCCACGCGCTGTTGCCATCGAACTCGGCGACGGGCATGCGCCACAGCGCGACGCCGCTGCCCATCTGCTCGATCACGTTCTCCTGGTCACAGCGCTGGTAGGTGGCATCGATCACCTCCTCGGCGGACCAGGACGCCGGGAGGTTCGTGACCACGTAGCGATAACGGTAGAAGTCGAAGAGAACCTTCTGGCCCTCGGACTGCTCGATGCGCTGGCGGCGGAGGATCATCCGGTAGGTCTTCTCGGAGCCCGCCGGCGTCCAGGGGATCTCCGCCACCCACTGGCGAACGAGCTTCAGGTCGGTGTAGCCCCGCGCCCGCGCGCGGCGCCGGCGGCGGTTGCGCTTCTTGCGCCGCGGTTCGAAGCCGGGGCGCGCGCACCGCACCTCTCGACCCCGATGCGCCCGCGTGCGGAACGGCTTCCACGCCGACGCCGGGATCCCCTCGGCCCAGGAGAGCCGATTCGAGGCCTCCCGGGCCACGAAGGCGAAAAAGGCGCCCTCCGCTTCGCAGGCTTCGCGCACATCTCGGCGATCGAAGTCGCTGTCGGCTCGCACCAGCACGTCCGCGAAACGCCTCTTCACCCGAGGCAGCGTCTGTTCCAGCAGCTCGGCGGCCCCGTGGCTCGAGCGCAAGTTGCCGGACCGATTCCGAACCGCCAGACACTCCCCGGTACCGGCCAACGAGGCCAGCAACACGTTGTACGACCAGCGACCCTTGTGGTCGAAGTCCGCGCCCTCCTTCTGCACCCCGTAGAGCGTCTTCGTGTGACCGTCCAGGTCCACCACCGCCAAGTCGCGCTTCTTCTTCCGCTTCCCGGCCAGCTTCCCCCACACGGCGTCCTGGACGGCGTCGATCGCGGAACGCAACCCCGCCAAACTCCCGGGGTGGACTCGCTCCTCGAAGCGCCGGAGGAAGTCTCCAGCGGTCGTCGGATCCGGAAGCCGACACGATCCCAGGATCCGCAACACCCCCTCGTCGTGCTGCAGCGCCGCCTGGTCCTCCAGACACTGCCCGCCCACGTACAGGTTCAACGCCTGCGCCAGCACGTGGTCCGACTCGTGGAACGGCAGGTGGATCTTCAGCACGTGGACCCGTTCATCGATCTCCTGGGCCACGCGGAAGCGCTTGAGAAACGCCGTCGCCAGCGCCAGGCCCCCGTAGGGCGTGACCGTGGAGCGCTCAGCGATCTCCACCCGCAGCCGGGGCAGCCGCGTTACCCGACCCGAGGTCTCGGGCCAGGCAAGCTCTTCCTCCGAAATCCCCGTACCAGTATTGAGGTGACTCGCGCGAATGGGCGCGGTAGGCTTCTTCACTCGGGAGCGTCGCTTTCTGGAGGATCTCGGGTTCGTGCAAAGCCGAGATTACCCCAGGAAACGCGCTCCCGTTCCCCGTTTTGGCGCCTTCGAACACCGCGAAGCGTTCGATCCGCGCTTACTTGAGGGCTAGCGGAAGAGGTCGGTGGCGGAGTCGCGGAGCGTGTCGCGGAGGCTGCCGTCGCCTTCCGGGGCGATGCCCTCGATCCACACGGCGGGGATGCCGGCGTCTTTGGGCATCAGCAGGCCTGCGGCGGCGGCCAGCTGATCGGCCGTGGCGGTGGCGGTGACCTGGAGCTCGCGGCCGGCAAGGTCGGGTCGGCCGCGCAGGTCGGCGATCGGCGCCATGCCGGCGCAGCCGAGCGCCACGTCGACGAGTCCCTCGCGCCAGGGTCGTCCGAAGGTGTCCGAGACGATCACCGCCAGCGGTCCGTGGCCGGCGGCGTGCAGGGCGTCGCGCATGAATAATAAGATAATTTGCAGTAACATTGGCATCATC
>JBDLIA010000181.1 GCA_039715185.1 Gemmatimonadota bacterium | reverse complement strand
CCGGGCCCGCCCGCCCTACGCATCGAGCTCGAGTTGGGCCTGTGCCATCGCGACCTCCGGACGAGGTTCGGATGCCGGCTCGACATCGCCCGAGACCCGGTTTTCGCCCTCAGCCGAACCTCGTTCTTCGAGCTCGTCGCCGGCCTCCTCCGTGCGCCGCCCCGCGACCCGCGCCACGCGCGCAACGGCGTCGTCCTCGGCCAGCCCGGCCAGCGCCTTGCCCTGGCTGTTCCGGCCCTGGATCGGGATGTCCGCCGACCCCAGCCGGATCGCACGGCCGGAGCGGCATATGACCATGAGCTCGTCGCGCTCGAGGAGCTCTTGGGCGGCCACCAGCGGCCCCGTTCGGTCGGACACCTGCAGCGTGATGGTGCCCAGTCCGCCTCTCTTCTGGGCCGGGTACTCGTCGATGGGCGTGCGCTTGGCGTGGCCGAGCTCGGTGACCGTGCACAGCGTCGCGCGCCGCCGGACGTCCACCACCCCCACCACCGTGTCGCCGCTCCGCAGCTGAATCCCGCGTACGCCCTGCGCGGATCGACCCATGAGCGGGACGTCGGTTTCGGGGAACCGGATGGCGCGCCCGCCGCTGGTGACGAGCGCCAGGTCGTGCGTACCGTCGCTCAGGATCACGTCGATGAGTTGGTCGTCGCCCCTGAGGCTGACCGCGTTGATTCCGCCTGCGCGGATGTTGGAGAACTGGTCCAGCGCGGTGCGCTTGACCGTCCCGCCGCGGGTGAGGAAGACCAGCACCCGGTGTTCGTTGAAGTCCCTCACGGCCAACAGCCCGGCCACCCGCTCGTCCCCCTCCAACCCGGCGACCTGGGCGATGGAGCGGCCGCGGCTCTGGCGTCCGGCCTCCGGAAGCTCGTGCACTGGCAGGGCGTGCACCTGCCCCGACCGCGTGAAGACGAGCAGCGAGTCCGTCGTGCTCGCGATGAAGACGCGCTCCAGGAAGTCGTCCTCGAAGCGGTCCATGCCGGCGAGCGCCTTCCCGCTCCCCATCCGGCGTCGGTAGAGGTGCAGGGGGATGCGCTTGATGTATCCCTGGTGCGACAGGGTGACGACCACCTCCTCGTCGGCCAGCGCGTCCTCTACGCTCGGCTCCTCATCCTCGGACAGGATCTCCGTGCGCCGCGCGTCCCCGTACCGCTCCACGGCCGACTCCAGCTCCTCTAGCAGCACCTCGAGCTGGCGCTCCTGGCTGCCCAGGATGGCCTCCAGCTCGCGGATGGTGCGCTTCAGGTCGCGCAGGCGGTCGTGCAGCTTGTCGGTTTCGAGGCCGGTGAGTCGGGCCAGGCGCATGTCCAGGATCGCCTCGGCCTGGATCTCGGTCAGCTCGAAGCGGTCGCGCAGCGCCCTACCGGCGCCGGCTCGATCCTCCGACGCGCGGATGATCGAGATCACCTCGTCTATGTTCTCGACCGCGATGAGGAGCCCCTCCACCACGTGCGCCTCGTGTCCCGCCGCGTCCAGATCGTGCTGGGACCGCCTCTGGATCACCTCGATCCGGTGGTCGCGGAAGTGGCCCAGGAGCGCCTTCAGGTTCATCTCCCTGGGCACGCCGCGGTCGAGCGCCAGCAGGATCGCGCCGAAGGTGGCCCGCAGGTACGTGCCCCTGTAGAGCCGCTCCAGGATCGCGGCGGCGCTCGCGCCGCGCTTCAGCTCGATCACCAGTCGCATGCCGTCGCGGTCCGACTCGTCGCGCAGGTCGGTGATGTCCTCGACCTTCTTGGACCGTACCAGCGTCGCGATCTGCTCGATGATCCTGGCCTTCGACACGCCGTACGGGATCTCCGTGACGACCAGCTGCTCCTTGCCCCCGCGCAGCGCCTCGCGCTTGACCCGGGCGCGCATGACGATGCGGCCGCGGCCGGTCCGGTAGGCGCTCTCTATGCCCTCCCTGCCCACGATCAGGCCGCCGGTCGGGAAGTCCGGGCCCGGCACCAGGCGGAGCAGCTCATCCATCTCGCAGTCCGGGTTCTCGACGAGGTGCCGTACGGCCGCGCCGATCTCGCGCAGGTTGTGGGGGGGGATGTTGGTGCTCATGCCGACCGCGATGCCGCTGCTGCCGTTGATCAGCAGGTTGGGCACCTTCGCCGGCAGCACGGTGGGCTCGGTCAGCCGGTCGTCGAAGTTCGGCGCCACATCGACCGTCTCCCGGTCCAGGTCGGCCAGCAGCTCCGTCGCCATCGACGTCAGCCGCGCCTCCGTGTACCGGTACGCCGCCGCGTTGTCGCCGTCGATGCTGCCGAAGTTCCCCTGCCCGTCCACCAGCGGGTAGCGCAGGCTGAAGTCCTGCACCATGCGCACCAACGAGTCGTAGACCGCGTTGTCCCCGTGCGGGTGGTACTTGCCCAGCACCTCGCCCACCACCGTAGCGCTCTTCTTGTAGGGCCGGTTCGGCGCCAGTCCCAACTCACTCATCGCGTACAGGATGCGCCGGTGCACCGGCTTCAACCCGTCCCGCACGTCGGGCAGCGCCCGCTGCACGATCACGCTCATCGA
>JBDLIA010000180.1 GCA_039715185.1 Gemmatimonadota bacterium | reverse complement strand
TCCGAGGGGGCCGCGTCCGTCGTCGGTTCTACTCACTCCCCTCCATCACCTCCAGGAGCGCCGCGCCGTCGTCCAGGTCCACGCCCGGCACGAGCCCGCCCCGGCCGTACGTCGGCAGGGCTACGGGTTCGGCCACTCTCCCCGCCGGCTGGCTCGCCAGCGCCGCCCGCAGCGCCTCCTCGATCAGCGACGTAAGCGTCCGTCCGCTCCGGGCTGCGTGCACCTTGGCGGCCTTGAGCAGGTCGTCGGGGAGCCGTATCGTGGTACGCATACATGAAGACATACTGGCTATGCGTCAATATGTCAAACATCACTCCTGGACTTGGCTGCCGGTAGACGCGCCCGCGGTCCCGTCACCTCCGCTACCCCATGATGGGCTGCCGATGGGGCACGGAAATGTCTTATCGGGTCTACCTGGTGGCCGTGGGTCGAGAACGTCGCCAACTGACCTCGCACCCGATGGCTCGACCGTTGAACGGTCAGACCGCTTGTACCGCGCTTGCCTTCGCATTCCTCCACCCCCGCCCGCCGTTCCTCAGGGGCATCGCTTGGTCATGCCGGCCGTGACCCATCTCGTTAGCGACACGCCGCTAGAGACGCACGTTTTTCTCAGCCTCCCGCACGACACCGATCTGGCCGTCGGCACTGGCGACCAGGTGATCTGGAAGGTCTCCAGGACGTCGATAACCCGGATGGAGCCGTAAGGGGCTGGATCTGGGGCCTCCAGCGCGCTGACCCTCTTCCCTCCCCTTCTTCGCCGCTACCGGCGCGGCGCCCACATGAAGGCTCGCGTGCGCGCCGCTCGACTCGCGGCGACTTGACGTTGCAATCTACCGATTGACATCGTTGCAGTCTACCGATTAGAAATGTTGCAAATGGCCGATTGAGAACGTTGCAAATGGCCGATTGAAAACGTTGTGAATGACCGATTACGATGATACGTTGTACCAGTCGACAGCCATTGGGAGGAATTCATGGACTACCAGCCGAGGGTCGTCGACGCCGAGTTGCAGGCTCGTCTCGCGTCGACCGGCGGCGTGGTGGTCGAGGGTCCGAAGGCGTGCGGAAAGACCACGACCGGCAGACGCTTCGCGCAAAGCGAAGTGCTCCTGGACGTCGATGCGAATGCGCGCCAGGCGGCCGTTGTGGATCCCGGACTGGTACTTGCTGGCGCCGTGCCCCGTCTGATCGACGAGTGGCAGCTGGAACCGGCGATCTGGAACCAGATTCGCCGCACGATCGACGACCGGGGAGAGCCCGGACAGTTCATCCTGACCGGATCCGCGGTGCCCGCGGATGATGTGACCCGCCACACCGGCGCCGGCCGGCTCGCGCGCGTGAGGATGCGCACGATGAGTCTGTACGAGTCGGGTCACTCCACCGGCGCCGTGTCTCTCGGTGCACTGCTCGAAGGCGTCGCTCCCCGGTGCTCCGACCCCGGTCTGACCGTGCCCGACCTCGCCGTGCGGGTGGCTCGCGGGGGGTGGCCCGGGCACGCCGGCCTGGCCGATGGACCGGCCGTCAGGGCGGTCCGGGATTACATCGAGGAGGTTCGCCGGGTGGACGTGGGAAGGGTCGATGCAACCCGCAGAGATCCCGCGAAGGTGGGCCGGCTCATCCGTTCTCTAGCCCGCCACGTCGCGACATACGCAAGCAACGCCGTGATTGCGCGCGATGCGGGAGGCGCTGAAGGCAGCCTCGACCTCGACACGGTGCGCGAATATCTGGCAGCCCTCGATCGGTTGATGATCGTGGAGGATCAACCGGCCTGGGCTCCGCACCTCCGCTCGAGGTCGCGGATCAGAATCGGCGCCAAGCGGCACTTCGTGGATCCGTCCGTTGCCGTAGCCGCGCTGCGGGCGACGCCCGGGCGGCTCCTGGACGACCTGAACCTGCTCGGATTCCTGTTCGAATCGATGGTGACCCGGGACCTTCGGATCTACGCCCAGGCAACCGATGCGACCGTGCTACACTACCGGGACAATACGGGCCTCGAGGTCGACGCGGTGGTCGAAGCACGGGATGGTCGTTGGGCGGCCTTCGAGATCAAGCTCGGGAGCGCGCGCGTCGATGACGCCGCGCAGAACCTGCGGAAGTTCCGCGATCGGGTGGACACCTCCAGGTGCGGCGCGCCCGCCACCTTGGGCGTAATCACGGCGACCGGCTACGGGTACGTCCTGGACGACGGCGTCGCCGTTATCCCCATCGGTGCCATGGGGCCGTAGGTCGACCCTACGACGTGCAGGTCACCTGAGCCTGGGCCGACCCTCCGGCGGGCACGCTGGCCGTGACGGTGTCGCAGGTGGCGCCGCCCACCGAGGCCGTGACCGTGTAGTCGTCCGGCTCCAGGCCGGTGAAGGTCACCATCCCCGCGGTGTTGGTCGTCCCCGTGCGGGCGCCTTTGCCGCTGCTCACGATGACCGTCGCGCCTCCGAACGGCGCGCCGTCCACCGTCACCGTCACCGTCAGGTCCCCGGGCTGAGAGCTGCACGAAAAGTCGGCCTGCGCCTGGCCGTCCGCCGGCACGTCCACCGTCTGTGCGGGCGGGTCGCAGGTGGTGTTCGCCGGCGGCGTGACCGCCACGTCGTGCACGCCGGGCGACACGGGATCGAAGGCGTACATGCCGTTGGTGTCGGT
>JBDLIA010000179.1 GCA_039715185.1 Gemmatimonadota bacterium | reverse complement strand
GGCGAGGATCACCGACGGCGACGACGATGTACTTGGTCAGGCCGTTTGGGCGTTTCGGAATCAAGGGCCTCGTGCTCTGGAAACGTCCGCTTCTCCCGACAGCGGTCACTGGCTAAGTCAGGCGGGACTGGCTGCCTTATGCTGGACAAGTAAACCGCTCGCGCGGTAGGAGGTGCTCGGATCCGGGGCGGAGGGAGCGGTAAGCCAAAAGGGCTGTTTCCTAAAGTGGGAAGTGAGGCATGTCGCCTCGTTCCACACCAGGAGCAGACCGATGACCCAATCAACCCAAAGCATCAGCCCATTGCGTCAGCGCATGATCGAGGACATGCGGCTGCGTAAGCTCTCGCCCAAGACCCAGCGCGGGTATATCCGCTGGGTGAAGTGTCTCGCCGGTTTTCTCAAGCGCTCGCCCGATACGGCCAGCGCCGAAGACCTGCGCCGCTTTCAGTTGCATCTGGTCGAAAGTGGTATCGGCAGCGGCAGCTTGAACACGGCGGTGTCGGCACTGCGGTTTTTCTTCACGGTGACCCTCGGGCGTGCCGAGGCCATGGCGAAGATGAGCTACGTGCGCGAGCCCCGCAAGCTCCCCGTCGTCCTCGACCCCGAGGAGGTCACGCGCCTGCTCGAGGCGGCGCCGGGGCTGAAGTACCAGGCCGCGCTGTCGGTGGCCTATGGTGCCGGACTGCGCGCCTCGGAGGTGGTGGCGCTCAAGGTCGACGACATCAACAGCGCGCGCATGGTCATCCGCGTGGAACAGGGCAAGGGCAGCAAGGACCGCTACGCCATGCTCTCGCCGACCTTGCTCAGCGTCCTGCGGGCGTGGTGGCGCGAGGGCCATACGCGCGGCGTGGTGCTGCCGCACGGCTGGCTCTTTCCCGGCCAGGACCCCGTCAACCCGCTGTCGACCCGCCAGCTCAACCGCGCCTGCCACGCCGCTGCCGATGCGGCCGGCATCACCAAGCGGGTGTCGCTTCATGTCCTTCGTCACAGCTTTGCCACCCATCTGCTGGAGCAGAAGGTCGACATCCGCGTCATCCAGGTGCTGCTCGGACACAAGAAGCTGGAGTCCACGGCGCTGTACACCCACGTGGCTACCGCGACCCTGCGCGAGGTCACCGGTCCGCTTGAGCGCCTGACGCGGGAGCACGCGCCACGCGCCTGAGCCGGCCATGCCGCGGCAGACCCTGGAAGTCGCGGACATCTTCCGCGATCACGGACCGGCGTGGCGGCGCGCTCAGGCCGGGCACCTGAGCCTCGCCCAGCTCAAGGCGATGTCGGCGATCGAGCGCTGCCGCACCGCCGCGCTGGGCGGCCACCTCGAGCAGTGTCCGGACTGCGGCCACACGCAGGTCGCCTACAACTCGTGCCGCGACCGCCATTGCCCGAAGTGCCAGGGGGCCGCGGCCCGGCAGTGGCTGGCCGAGCGCCAGGCCGACCTGCTGCCGGTCGAGTACTATCATGTCGTCTTCACGCTGCCGGCACCGATCGGCGCGATCGCCTACCACAACAAGCGGGTGATCTATGGCCTGCTGTTCCAGGCCGCCGCCGAGACGCTGCTCACCATTGCCGCCGATCCCCGCCATCTGGGCGCGCGTATCGGCGTGACCCTGGTGCTGCACACCTGGGGCTCGGCCCTGACCCATCACCCGCACGTGCACGGCATCGTGCCCGGCGGCGGCCTGTCGCTCGATGGGCAGCGGTGGGTGGCCTGCCGGCGCGGCTTCTTCCTGCCCGTACGGGTGCTCTCACGGTTGTTCCGACGCCGCTTCTGCGAGCAACTCACGGCGGCCCACGAGGCCGGCGCATTGCAGTTCTTCGGCGAGTACGCGGGACTCGTCGATGCCCAGGCCTTCGCCGCGTGGCTGGCGCCGCTGCGCCACTGCGAGTGGGTCGTCTATGCCAAGCGCCCCTTCGCCGGACCCGAGGCTGTGCTCGCGTACCTCGCCCGCTATACCCACCGGGTGGCCATCGCCAACAGCCGGCTGATCGCCCTCGACAATCGCGGCGTCACCTTCAGGTGGAAGGACTACCGCGCCACCGGCCGTACGCGGCACAAGACCATGACCCTCGACCCCGCGGAGTTCATGCGCCGCTTCCTGCTGCACGTCCTGCCCCGCGGCTTCCACCGCATCCGCCACTATGGCCTGCTGGCCAATGCCAAACGGGTGGAGAACCTGGCGCGCGCCCGCGCCCTGATCGCGGCGCCAACGCCCTCGCTGATTCCTACGCCGGTCGCCGCCGCTGATGTCACGCCCTCGCAAGCGGTCAGCGCCCACACGCGTCTGTGTCCGTGTTGCGGCGCGCCCCTGGTGATCATCGAACTCATTGCGCGCGGCCATGCCCCACGTGCGCCACCCTGGCCAGTCGGCGAGGTCGCATGAGCATCGCTTCGCCTTTGCCCTGCGCCGCCGCGCGCCTACCTCATCGACTCAGCGTCGGTGACGGCCAGCCCGTGCCCGCCATCACGCAAAGCGCCCCCACGCCGCTTCCATCACCGCTTCGCCCCCACCTGCTGTCGTGCCCCCGCAGTCTTTTCCGCATGCCGGCAAGCGATGCACATCCCTCTGATCGCCGACCGGCGGCATCCGTGAGCCGGTGGGATCATTCAAATCCCCATAGCACGAGCCATCCGCTGGCCTCAGCGGATGTCGCCCGCGGTTTCCTCGTCCAAGGCTTATCC
>JBDLIA010000178.1 GCA_039715185.1 Gemmatimonadota bacterium | reverse complement strand
TAGAAACAGGCGCTCCGGATCGCCTCCTCGTGAACCGATGTTGTCGCTTACCCACTTGATGGCCGCGGCCACGTCCTCCGGCATCGCCGGCCATTGGTGGGTGGGGGCGAGCCTGTAGTCGGCGTTCGCGCACCCGAACCCCGCACCGACGAACGGTTCACATACCCGCGCGTAGAGCTCCGAGGACCGCCGTTCGCCGTTCTCCCGTAGGCTTCCCCCGTGCAGGAAGATCACGGTGGGGAAACCTGCCGCCTCGGGGAGGAAGAGGTCGAGCCTCTGATCCTCGGTGCCCTCCGTCACATATGACACGTCCCGCTCCACGCTGCTCTGCGCGGCGAGCGGGATCGCCCAGGGCGTAGCGGCGATAGTCGCCGCCAGTAGGACGAAGCGGGACCCAGGCAAAAACATGGCTGCCCCTTTCTTCCGGATCGAACCGCCCTGAAGGATCGTGTCGTGGAACTCGCGGTTGGTCATGCGGCCTGACTCCTCTGGCTGCGCAGCGTATCGCGGGCGAGGCGAGAGGATAGGCAGGACGGACATCGGGGGCCACGTCGGGAGACCTGGAGACCGGCTGGAAACCGCTGTGGCAGGACTTGAGAGCTTTTCGGGCTGCCGCGGGAAGTATGTGCAGTGTACCGACGGGCGCGGTAGACTGGCATGGTCGTACGACCAAATCTCCGCAAGGAGTCCTCATGAAGCGGATTCATAATGCGGAGGGCCGATGGTGATCCGGTTTGGAGGACTACCTTTTTCGACATAGATGAGGCGTCCTTTTGCTGGGCGAGTGAGCCCTCCGGACAAACAATGACCTGTACCCGTGACTCGAAATAGGAGACGTGGCCACGGGCGGTAACGTCCGGCTCGATTCCGCCGCCGGCCGCTGGGTGCTCGCCGCGACGGTGCTGGGATCCGCGGTGGCGATGCTCACGGGCACAGTCGTGAACGTGGCGCTGCCGGCGCTCGGGACCGCGCTCCAAGCCGGCACCGAGGAGCTCCAGTGGATCCTCAACGGCTACCTGCTGGCGCTCGCCTCGCTGATCCTGATCGGGGGCTCGCTCGGGGACCGGTACGGGCACCGGCGCATGTTCGTGGTCGGGACCGCGTGGTTCGCCGTCGCCTCCATTCTGTGCGCGCTGGCGCCGGACGTCCGCTGGCTGATCGGCTTCCGCGTTCTCCAGGGCATCGGCGCCGCGCTGCTCCTGCCGGAGAGCCTCGCCATCATCGAGGCGGTCTTCCACCCTGACGACCGCGGCCGCGCGATCGGCGCGTGGTCCGCGCTCGGCGGCATCGCGGCGGCGGTCGGCCCGCTCCTGGGAGGCTGGCTCATCGACCTCACCGGCTGGCGCTCGGTGTTCCTGCTGGTGCTGCCCCTCACCGCCGTGGTCATCGCGGTCGGGCTCGCGCGCATCCCCAGGACGCCCACCCGCGACGGCGAATCGCTGGACGTGGCGGGTGCCTCGACGGCGTTCCTCGCGCTGGGCCTGCTCACGTACGCGCTCGTGCGCGGCTCCGGAGAAGGCTTCGGTCAGCCGTTGGTGATCGCCGCGGGCCTCATCGGCTTCGCCGCGCTCCTGGCGTTCCTGGCGATCGAGGCGCGGGTCGAGCACCCGATGGTCCCGCTGACGATGTTCGCGGACCGGCTCTTCGCCGCCGGGAACGCGGTCACCTTCGTGGTCTACGCGGCGCTGGGCGGCAGCTTCTTCCTGCTGGTGGTCTACCTCCAGGTGGGTCTCGGCTACAGCGCGCTGGCCGCCGGCGCCTCGCTGCTCCCGATCACCGCGCTGATGCTCGCGCTGTCCGCGCGCGCCGGGCAGTACGCGCAGGATCACGGCTCGCGCGTGCCCCTCACGCTGGGCCCCCTGCTCGCCGCCGCCGGGCTCGCGCTCATGGCGACGATCGACCCGGGAGAGAGCTACTGGGTGTCGACGTTTCCGGCGGTGGCCGTGTTCGGCCTCGGGCTCGCCACGACCGTCGCGCCCGTCACCTCGACCGTCCTGGGCGCCGCGCCCGAGGGCCGCGAAGGCGCCGCGTCCGGCATCAACAACGCTGTCTCGCGGACCGCGCAACTGGCGGCCGTAGCGATCTTCCCGGCGGTCGCGGGGCTGGCCGGGGGCAGCATGGGCGATCGGGACGCGATGCTCGCTGGCTTCCCGCGGGCGGCCCTGGCGATGGCCGCTGTGGCGGCGCTGGGAGGGCTTTTGGGCTGGACGCTGATCCGTCCGCAGCCCGGCGCGCTCGAGGCTAGGCCGGACGCAGGGGTGGGCCGCGCCTGCCGGCACTGCGCGTTGGATGGGACCCCGCTGGCGGTGCGAGGCGATGGTGGGGCCGATGGGCGCGCCGCGTGAGGGCGCGCGTGTAATCGACCGCGGCCCAACCGGCCGCTTGCCACCAGCAGAGCGAGTCCAGTACCGACGAGTGCCGCCCGCATCGCCCCTACTCCACCTCCCCGTAGAACCGCCACCCCGCCTCGAAGTCCTCGGGCGGCGCCTGTCCAGCGAGCCGCGCCCGCACCATCTCGATCGGGATCGACCCTCCCTGCAGGATCGCGTCGTGGAACTCGCGGTTGGTCATGGCGCCCGACTGCACGAACTCCTCGTGCAGCGCGCGGATCTGGAGGCCGCCGATCATGTAGGCGACCTGGTAGAGCGGCGAGAACGTCCCGTTGAAGCTGCGCCGCACCT
>JBDLIA010000177.1 GCA_039715185.1 Gemmatimonadota bacterium | reverse complement strand
TGTGCACCGAGGCGCGTGATGCGCCCGCGGGGCAAGGCGGAACGACGCGCCGTAGCCGTCGCTACGGCAAGGAGTTCCAACGCCGCATCCGCGGGATGCGGCGCGGGCCGAATGCCTATGGGACTTCTGCAACGGTACACTAGGAACCCGGATTGCAGTCCGTTTACCAACTGCGGGGGGTCGACCGGGGAGAACATCATGCGGAAACAGATATCTCGTCTGTTCCTGAGCGCGACGCTCGTGGCGGCACTCGCCGCGTGCTCGGATGGGGGTGAGGACGCGGACGCCTTCGCGCCGGCGTTTGCTCGCGGGCAGCAAGGCGGCGACAGGACCGGCGTGCGATCGCTGGTCGTGTCGCCGGAGACGGCATCCCTGTCGGCGGGAGAATCGCTGGCTCTTCAGGTGACGATCACGGACCGGAAAGGGGCGGTCTCGCCCGATCGGGCCGCCTGGACCAGCACCGCGCAGGATGTGGCCGACGTAGACGGGGCGGGCAAGGTGACCGCAATCTCGGCCGGCTCGGCCGCCGTCGTGGCCTCCTGGCGCAACGTGGCGGACACCGCCTGGATCACGGTAACGGGCGGCGAAGATCCCCCACCCCCACCCCCGCCCGCCTCGCTCGTCACCGAGTGCGACGCCCCCGCGCCCGAGTGGATCTGGTGCGACGACTTCGAGCAGAACCGGCTCGCCGCCTATTTCGAGCACGAGCGCAAAGAAGGCGCGTTCGACCGCACCACCGCCGTCGGGCTCGAGGGCTCGGCGGGCATGAGGGCCAGCTGGAACTCGGGGCAGGTCAGCGTTGGTTGGCTCCACCTCGCCTTCGGGCGCACCCCGTCGGGCTACTTCACTCCGGTCGATGAGGGCACGGCCACCTATCGTGAAATCTACTGGCGCTTCTTCGTACGCTACGACGCCGACTGGAGCGGCGGCGGCGGGTTCAAGATGACGCGGGCGCGCATCTTCCACGCGGAAGAGGGCTGGGTGCAGGCGATGGCGGCCCCTGTGTGGGCCGGCGACGGCTCCCCGGACGTTATCAGCCTGGACCCCGTGTCCTACACCGACGCGGCAGGCGATCTCACCGGAAGCGCGCGCTGGCTGGGTCAGAAATCAGGAGTCGAGCCGATCTTCGCCGACCGGAACGTCGGTCCCTGGTACTGCGTCGAGGCGCGGGTCAGGCTCAACGACGCGGGCGCCGCGAACGGCGAGTTCCAGGCGTGGATAGACGGGCAACTCGACGCGCAGAGGACCGGGCTGAACTGGGTGGGAAGCTACGACGCCTTCGGCATCAATGTCGTTACCCTGGACAACTACTGGAACGGCGGAGCTCCGCAGGCGCAGTCCCGCTACTTCGACAACCTGGTCGTCAGCACCGCGCCGATCGGCTGCGGTTGAGGGAGTGCCGCGCTAGGCGGTCGGTCGGTGCACCGCCTGGGCGCTCGACCGCCTGGGCATGGGCAGGCACTGCGGGCAGTGTGGTAGGCCTTCCCTCAGGCCGACCACGCCCGCCGCGTTCGCCCAGATGGCGAGGTGCTCGCGGATCCATTCGCCGCACCGGCAGCAGGCGTACTCCACCGCGCCGTCCAGCGCAATGCGGGCAGGGTTCATCGGTTCACTCCTCTCGGACGCGGGGCCTCGTCCCGCTAACCGTGCACTGCCCGTGCCACCCCTGCCGCCGGCTCCTCGAACAGCGTTCTGGTTGACCCGTTTGGCTCACGACACAAGGCCATTCCGGGGCCTGGCCGCTCCGGGCACCGTCCTGCCGGAGGCTATCCGGACGCGTCGCCCGTGGCCGTCGCGTTGCGTTCGTGCCACGCACCTGTGAACATCCTCCCACGACCCGCCAACCAGGAGAAAAGCATGCGCAAGCCCGCCCTTCTCGCCCTTCGACGTCGCGCGCGCGCCGGCGCCTTGGCGGGGCTGCTGGGAATCGCTTTCCCGATCGCCGGGGCAGCGCAGAGCGCCGGCGAGATCTTCGACGAGGCGCTGGAACGCTACTCGGCCCAGACCCAGCACGTCAGCGCGTACACCGTGGTGCAGCAGGTGATGGGGGTCGCGTCGGAAACGCGATTCGAGCGCCGTGAAGTGAACGGCGTAATGGTCTTCGTGCCCACCGACCTTCCGGGCGCCGAGGCGGACCCCCCCAACCCGTTGGTGGCGTTCCCCACCCTGGCCGAGCGGGCGACGCTGGAGGGAACCGAATCTCTCGACCAGGGCTCCTGTCACAGGCTGGCGGTCGACGACCTGTCCGGCCTCGACCTCGGCTACGACCGGCTGCCCGGGGAGGACATCGACTTCGAGGCGCGCTCGGCCAGCTTCTGCCTGGACACCGACAGCTACATGCTGCGGCGCATGTCGGTGCTGGGGGACGCCCTCGTCCAGGGCCAGCGGCAAGCCGTGACGCTGCTCGTTGCCTCGGACGACTACCGTTCGATCGAGGGAGTGCTGGTTGCGTTCCGTACGAGCATGTCCATCGAGGGGCTGGATGCGTTCATGGCGGAGGGCGACGCCGCGCAGGCCAAGGAGGCGCTGGAGCAGATGCGGGCGGAGCTCGAGAAGATGCCGGCGGCGCAGCGCGAAATGGTGCAGTCGATGATGTCCGCCCAACTGGAGCAGCTGGAGGCACTCGCGGGTGGCGACGCGGTTGCGTTCATCATGACCGTCACCGACGTGCGCGTAGAGAAAGACTAGTGTGCCGGCGCGGAAGTCCCGTGTGCACCGAGGCGCGTGATGCGCCCGCGGGGCAAGGCGGAACGACGCGCCGTAGCCGTCGCTACGGCAAGGA
>JBDLIA010000176.1 GCA_039715185.1 Gemmatimonadota bacterium | reverse complement strand
TGGGACCGGGCCATCTGGTCCTCTTCCGACGCGCCCGCCAGGCGCTCGACGACGTCGCCACCGAGCTGATCCGCGGCGGCCAGTCGGACGTTGCCGATCTCGGTGGCCCGGAGATCGAGGACCTCAAAGACCAGGTCCTGGAGACGGCCGCGCAGCGAGAGGTCACTTGGATCAGCGAGCTGTTCCACGATGACGACGGCCCCCATATCGAGGAGTGTCCCATGGCCGAGCGCGGTGCCGGTTCCTGGGATGCGTTCTTCGCCCTGGAGGCGACCGACGTCTCGGACCTCGGCCACGGCGCCACCTGGGGCATCGTGCCTGGCCTGCGCTGGAACCTCTTCGACGGGGGGCGCATCCGCAGCAACATCGAAGTCGAGGGCGCGCGGGCCGAGGTGGCTGCACAGGTGCGGGCGCTCCGTGCCCGGCCGAACGGCGACGGCGTGCGCTGGGTCCGGAGCGAGGGCTACCACGTGACGCTCCGCTTCCTCGGCAACGTGGCGGTCCCGCTCGTGCCGGAGCTGGTGTCCGCGGTCGAGCAGGCGCTCCGGGGCGCGAAGCCCTTCGCCGTCACGCTCGGGCCGCCTCGGGCGTTCCCCTCGGAGCGCCGTCCGCGCGTCGTCGTGCTGCCGCTCGAGCCCGAGGCCGAGCTGGCGGCGCTCGCCGAACGCATCGAAGGGGCCGTCGTGGCGTGCGGCCTGCCGCCCGAGAAGCGGCGCTTCCGCGGCCACCTCACGCTCGGCCGCGTGCGCGGCCGCCGGCTCCCGGAGCTCGCGGTGCCCCCCGCCTGCACCGACCCGCTCGCCGTCCGCGAGGTCGTGCTGTTCCGGAGCGACCTCGGGCGCGACGGCTCCCGCTACGCGCCGCTGGCACACCTCCCGCTCACCGCGGAAGAGACACTTCCTCCCCCCGCGAGCATTCGAGAATTCCAACAAGGAGACTGATCGCATGGCCAAGAGCAACGAAACGGATCGCGCCGACGCGAAGCGCAAGGCAATCGAGATGGCCGTCTCGAGCATCGAGAAGCAGTTCGGCAAGGGCTCGATCCTCACCATGAGCGAGGAGTCGATCGATCGGGAGATCGACGTGATTCCGACCGGCTCCGTGAGCATCGACCTCGCCCTCGGCGTCGGCGGCTATCCGCGCGGACGCGTGGTCGAGATCTACGGGCCGGAGTCGAGCGGCAAGACGACGCTCACGCTCCACGCAGTCGCGCAGGTGCAGCGGCAGGGCGGCGTGGCCGCCTTCATCGACGCCGAGCACGCCCTCGACGTGGCCTACGCCCGCCGCCTCGGCGTGCGCGTCGAAGACCTGCTGGTTTCGCAGCCCGATACGGGCGAGCAGGCGCTCGAGATCGCCGACGTGCTGCTGCGCTCCGGGGCGGTCGACCTGGTCGTCATCGACTCGGTGGCGGCTCTGGTGCCCCGCGCCGAGATCGAGGGCGAGATGGGCGACTCGCACATGGGCCTCCAGGCGCGACTGATGAGCCAGGCGCTGCGCAAGATCACGGGTACGGTCTCGAAGTCGGGCACGACGGTCATCTTCATCAACCAGATCCGCATGAAGATCGGCGTGATGTTCGGCAACCCCGAGACCACGACCGGCGGCAACGCGCTCAAGTTCTACTCGTCCGTCCGCCTCGACGTGCGCCGCATCGCCGCCATCAAGGACGGCGACAACGTGGTGGGCAACCGCACCCGCGTGAAGGTGGTGAAGAACAAGGTCGCGCCGCCCTTCCGGCAGGCCGAGTTCGACATCCTCTACAACGAGGGCATCTCCTTCGAGGGCGATCTACTCGACCTGGGGGTCGATGCCGGCACGGTCGAGAAGAGCGGCGCCTGGTACAGCTACGACGGCGAGCGCATCGGCCAGGGGCGCGAGAACGCGCGGCGCTTCCTGCGCGAGAACCCGGAGATCCGCGAGCGGCTCGCCGAGGCGGTCTATGCCGCCAAGGGCATCAAGCGGTCCGTGCCGGCGCAGGCGCCGGAGGCCGCCGAGGAGGCCGCAGCGGAGGCCTAGCGGGGGTGGAGGTTCCGGCCGGGCTCACTGCCCGACCGGGGCTCGATCCCCCCAGGCCAGCCCTTGCGGTTTTCTTCCGGCCTCAAGGGGCCCCCGGAATCGACCGAAACGACCCGGAGCGTCTCCACGTGCGTGGGGACGTCTGGCGAGGAGTCGGCGATGCCGCTGGTGCTGGACGACGTCCTGAAGGTTGCGCTCAAGGGGGGCGCCTCCGACATCCATCTCAAGTCCGGTCTACCGCCCATGTTCCGGGTGGACGGCGCGCTCGTTCCGCTCAAGAACGGCGAGCGCATCATGCCGGACGAGATGCAGAAGATCGCCGTCGCCATCATGAACCCGGTGCAGAAGGCGCGCTTCGAGGAGTTCCGCGAGTGCGACCTGGCCTACGGGATTCCGGGCCTCGGCCGCTTCCGCGTGAACGTCTTCCAGCAGCGCGGCACGATCGGAATCGTGTTCCGCGTGATCCCCTTCGGCGTGAAGACGATGGAGCAGCTCCACCTGCCCAAGGTGATCGAGAAGGTCGCCATGGAGCAGCGCGGGCTCGTGCTCGTGACCGGGACGACGGGCTCCGGCAAGTCGACGACGCTGGCCTCGATGATCGACCACATCAACGCGCACCGCACCGCGCACATCATGACCATCGAGGACCCGATCGAGTTCCTGATCCGCGACCGCCGCTCGGTGGTGAACCAGCGCGAGATCGGAGTCGACACCCAGACCTTCGCGAACGCCCTGCGCGCCGCGTTGCGCCAGGATCCCGACGTGATCCTGGTCGGCGAGATGCGCGAC
>JBDLIA010000175.1 GCA_039715185.1 Gemmatimonadota bacterium | reverse complement strand
GATGCTCGGGGGACGCCTTCACGGCCGAGCGCATGTACTCGGTCAGGCTCTCGGCGTCGTGGACGATCTGCATGGCGCGACCACCGAGCACGTAGGAGGGCCGGACGAGCACCGGATAGCCGATGCGCACCGCCACGGCCTCGGCCTCGGCGAGGCTCCGCGCGATCCCGGAGGAAGGCCGCTCGAGGCGCAGCGCCTCCAGCAGCTGGTCGAAGCGCTCGCGGTCCTCGGCCCGGTCGATCGCGTCCGGCGTCGTGCCGAGGATCGGCACGCCGTTCTCCTCGAGCGCCACGGCGAGCCGCAGCGGCGTCTGTCCCCCGAACTGGACGATCACCCCGAACGGCTTCTCGCGGTCCACGATCTCGAGCACGTCCTCGAGCGTGAGCGGCTCGAAGTAGAGACGGTCGCTCGTGTCGTAGTCGGTCGAGACCGTCTCGGGGTTGCAGTTCACCATGATCGTCTCGAAGCCCGCGTCGCGCAGTGCGAACGCGGCGTGGACGCAGCAGTAGTCGAACTCGATGCCCTGCCCGATCCGGTTCGGGCCGCCGCCGAGGATCATGATCTTCCGGCGGTCGGTCGGGCGCGCTTCGCACTCGTCCTCGTAGGTCGAGTAGAGGTAGGGCGTGAAGGCCTCGAACTCGGCGCCGCACGTGTCGACCCGCTTGTAGACCGGCCGCACCCCGTGCTCGCGCCGCAGCGCGCGCACCGCCCCCTCCGTCGTGCCCCAGAGCGCGGCCAGCCGGACGTCCGAGAAGCCCGCCTGCTTGGCGGGCCGCAGCCAGGCCGGGCGGTCGGCTTCGGCAGCGCTCGCGAGCGCGGCCTCCATCTCGACGATCTCCTGGAGATTCCGCAGGAACCACGGGTCGATGGCCGTGCGGCGGAACAGCTCCTCGACGGTCGCGCCGCGCCGGAAGGCCTCGGCCAACGCCCAGGGGCGCCCCGGCCGCGGCTGGTCGATCGCGCGGTCGAGCGCCTCGTCCCCGGCCTTCCCCGCCGGCAGCTCGGGCGGCTCGAGCCCCATGGGGCCGATCTCGAGCGAACGGAGCGCCTTCTGGAAGCTCTCCTTGAAGGTCCGGCCGATCGCCATCGCCTCGCCCACCGACTTCATCTGCGTCGTGAGGAGGTCGTCCGCGCCCGAGAACTTCTCGAAGGTGAAGCGCGGGATCTTCGTGACGACGTAGTCGATGGTCGGCTCGAAGCTCGCCGGCGTCTCGCGCGTGATGTCGTTCCGGATCTCGTCGAGCGTGTAGCCGACGGCCAGCTTCGCGGCGATCTTCGCGATCGGGAAGCCCGTGGCCTTCGAGGCGAGCGCCGAGCTTCGGGAGACCCGCGGGTTCATCTCGATCACGACGAGCGCGCCCGTCTCGGGGTGCACGCCGAACTGGATGTTCGAGCCTCCGGTGTCGACGCCGATCTCGCGGATGATCGCGATCGCCGCGTCCCGCATGACCTGGTACTCGCGGTCGGTGAGCGTCTGGGCGGGCGCCACCGTGATCGAGTCGCCCGTGTGGACCCCCATCGGGTCGAAGTTCTCGATCGAGCAGATGATCACGACGTTGTCGTTCACGTCGCGCATCACCTCGAGCTCGTACTCCTTCCAGCCGAGGACGCTCTGCTCGATGAGGCAGGTGTGCTTGGGAGAGGACTGGAGGGCCCACTCGACGAGCGGCTCGTATTCCTCCGGCGTCCACGCGATGGAGCCGCCGCTGCCGCCCAGCGTGAAGCTCGGCCGGATGATGGCCGGAAAACCGGTGCGCTTCACGATCCCGCGCGCATCCTCGAGGGAGGTCGCGTAGCCGGATTCCGGCACGGCGAGGCCGATCTTCTCCATCGCGGCCCGGAACTCCTGGCGGTCCTCGGCCTTCTTGATGGCGGCGAGGTTCGCCCCGATCAGCTGGACCCCGTGGCGCTCGAGGAGCCCGGACTCCGCGAGCTCCACCGCCAGGTTGAGCGCAGTCTGTCCCCCGATCGTCGGCAGCAGCGCGTCGGGCTTCTCCGCGAGAATGATCTTCTCGAGGCTCTCGGGCGTCATCGGCTCGACGTACGTGGCGTCCGCCGTCTCGGGATCGGTCATGATGGTGGCCGGATTCGAATTCACCAGCACGACGCGATAGCCCTCTTCGCGAAGCGCCTTGCAGGCCTGGGTGCCGGAATAGTCGAACTCGCAGGCCTGGCCGATCACGATCGGACCGGAGCCGATCACCAGGATGGTGTGGAGATCCTCGCGGCGCGGCATCTAGAGCCCCCGTGCGACGGCGGCGCCGCTGACGGATTCGCCGGCCTTGTGCCGGAGCGTCATCTCGCGGAAGCGCTCGAAGAAGTAACGGACGTCGTGCGGCCCGGGCGACGCCTCCGGGTGGTACTGGACCGAGAACAGCGGCAGGCGCTCGTGGGCGAGCCCTTCGACGGTGTCGTCGTTCAGGTTCACGTGGGTCACCGTGACCGGCTCCCCGGCCTCGCGCAGCGATTCCGCCTCGACGGCGTAGCCGTGGTTCTCGGCGCAGATCGCGACCTTGCCCGTAGCGAGGTCCTTGCCCGGCTGGTTGCCGCCGTGGTGGCCGAACTTGAGCTTCCGCGTCCTGCCGCCGAGCGCCAGACCGAGGATCTGGTGCCCGAGGCAGATGCCGAACAGCGGGAGCTCCTGGGCGAGCGTGCGCACCGTGTCGCGCACTCCCTCGACGGCCGCCGGGTCGCCGGGCCCGTTCGAGAGGAAGATGGCGTCCGGCGCGAGCGCCCGCGCCTCCTCCGCCGAAGTGCGCGCGGGCACGACCGTGACCTCGAAGCCCTGGTCCACGAGGAGCCGCAGGATGTTCCGCTTCACGCCGAAGTCGAAGGCGACGACGCGGAGGGGCGGCG
>JBDLIA010000174.1 GCA_039715185.1 Gemmatimonadota bacterium | reverse complement strand
TCAGCGACCTGCTAGTGGACGCGATGATCTTCGCGGCCGGGCTGGGAACCAGGCTCCAGCCGCTCACGGACACGCTGCCCAAGGCCCTCGTGCCGGTGGCGGGCGTGCCCATGCTGGAGAGGGTGGCGCGCCGCTTGATCGCCGCGGGCGCAGACCGCCTCGTGATCAACGCCCATTGGCTCGGGCATGAAGTGGAGCGTTTCGTCAGGGAACGCGGCGGCTTCGGCGTGGAAACACACGTCGTGCGCGAGCCGGGCGACGCGCCGCTCGAGACGGGCGGGGGGCTCCGCCACGCCGCCGGGCTCCTGCGGCGTGACGCGCCGTTCTTCCTGCACAATTCGGACGTGCTGACGGACCTGTCCCTGGTCGACATGTACGACGCGCACGCGCGCTCGGGCGCGCTCGTCACGCTCGCCATGCACGAGCGCGACAAGAGCCGTGCGCTCCTTTTCGACGCGGACGGACTGTGCGGGCACTCCGACCATTCTGGGCGTGTCACGCTGGCGAGGGAGCCGCGCGGTGAGGCAACCCCCCTGGGCTTCACCGGGGTCCACGTCGCTGAGCCGCGCCTGCTGGACGAGTTGGAAGAGGAGGGGGCGTTCTCCGTCATAAGACCCTACCTGAGACTCGCGGGCCGCGGCGAGAGACTGCTGCCCTACCGGGTGGACGGCTGCGTGTGGATGGACATCGGGACGATGGAACGCCTGGCCGAAGCCGAGCGCTGGCTCACGGCAGGCACGGCGTAGCCACCGATGGCGGCCGGTCAGTCGCCTTCGACCAGGCTCCGCTCGATCGGACCGGGCTGCTCTTCCGCGCCATCGAGGCCCTCGCGAAGGAGGGCGCGAAAGACCTTCCTGCGCAGCTCGGCCGGGACCTCCGTCTCGGTGCGCTGCCGCAGGAAGCCGCGAAATGCACGCTGGAAGTCGTAACGTGGAAAGCACTTCTCGCACTGGCGCAGGTGATCCCACACGCGCGCCGTCGTGTCCGGGTCGAGCTCTCCGTCGAGGTAGTCCCACAGCTTGTCCGCGACCTCGGCGCACGGGAGCGGCGTGCGAATCTTCATCCGGCCTCCCGACTTCCCGCGGACGGCTGGATGTAGCCCATCTCCACCGCGTAGTCGTAGAGCGATCGCTGCAGCAACCGCCTGCCGCGGAACAGCCGGCTCTTCACCGTGCCAACAGGGATGTTCAGGACGCGGGCGATGTCCGCGTACGGGAGTCCCTGAAGGTCACTCAGGACCAGACATTCGCGGAATTCGTCGGGCAGCCGATCGATCTCGGCCAGGACCTCGCGGTCGACGAAGGAATCGAAGAAAGTGTTCTCCGGATCGGCCACCTGCAGATCGTCGAAGATCGCCCGCGAGGCGAGAGATTCGACGTCCGCCTCGATCCGACTCGTGGGAGTCTCGGGTCGGCGCCCCTGTCGCTCGCGCTGGCGCAGAAACACGTTCCGGCAGATGGTGAACAGCCAGGATCGGCAGTTCGTGCCTCGCGTGTAGCTGGCCCACGACCGGTAGCCGCGCAGGAACGTCTCCTGGACCAGATCCTCCGCCAGGTCGGTGTCCCCCTGCGCGAGGCGCAGGCCGAAGCGGTACACGGCGTCCAGATGGGGGAGCGCCTCGGCCTCGAAGCCAGGCTTTTCCTCGGTGTGCAAGGGCGCTTCTGCGGGCTCGGAATGCGCCGACTGACCGACGTCGGCGTCCGCCGAGAGGCCGCCTTCTTCGGGCGCTTGCGCGTCACATTGGCCGGAGGCCTCTGTGCAACTGGATCGGGACATACTCCCCTGGTTCCGGGGGGCGCTGCGCAGCCCGGTGCCGCCCGGCCACCGGTATCGCTGCCGAACCGTTGCAAATATTGTAGCGGTTTGGAACCGGTGGACCAAGTTCGGTCGCTGCGGGGTTTGCGTATCCCTGACAGATCGCGGACAACGCTGCGACCCTCGCTGGTCCGTCCTGGGTAAGCTTGTCAGGGAGCCGTGGCGCGTCGGATGATCCGTGCGCGTCGCGGTCGTTTATTCGGATGCCGAGCATGATACGAGAGCTTTTCGAGTGGCTGCTCAAGTATCCTCCGCTGCTCTATCAGCGCGGGGACATGGCACTCGCACGTCCGTTCCCCGCGTGGCTGTGGGTCGCGGCGGCGGGGTTCGCGCTCGTCGCCGTCGCTGCGTACATCCGCCGTCGCAGAGGGGATGCCATCGCGCCGACGTTGGTGCTGGCGACCCTGCGCCTGGCGCTGATTGCCGCGTTGGTCGTCCTACTTGCCCGGCCGGTGCTGCGCGTGCCGACGGTCGTTCCGCGCGAGAACCACCTGGCCATCCTGATAGACGACTCGCGCAGCATGCGCATTCCGGACGTGGACGGCGAGACCCGCG
The DNA here is from genome assembly GCA_039715185.1 of Gemmatimonadota bacterium. Classification (NCBI taxonomy): domain Bacteria; kingdom Pseudomonadati; phylum Gemmatimonadota; species Gemmatimonadota bacterium. The sequence continues at coordinate 586 of JBDLIA010000174.1, read as the reverse complement.
CCGATTTCGCGCGCACCACGTTCGCGCCGTCGGCCCCCCTTACCGCCGAGCTGGCCGCGCGTTTCCGCCTTCGTTTCCTCCGCTTCGGCTCCGCCCCGACGCGCCTGACCGACTGGAACGCGCTCACGTTCGAGGGCGAGCGCACGCGCATCGGCAGCGCGTTGCAGGCTGCGGCCGACGAGCTCGGCTCGGCGCCCGCGTCCGGGGTCGTTCTGGTGACCGACGGAGCCGACAACGGGTCGGGACCCCCGATCGACGCGCTGCTGCGGCTGCGCGCCGCGGGGCTGCCGATCTTCGCGGTCGGGCTCGGCGCGCCGGAACTCGAACGAGACGTGGCCATCGCCCGCGTCGACGCTCCCCGCTCGGTGCTCCTGGGGGGTTCCTTCGAGGTCGCCGTGGAGGTGGAGCAGCGCGGATTCGCCGGCGACACCGCGACGGTGGTCGTCGAGTCCGATGGGCGCATCGTCGGCGAGCGGGTGATCAGGCTACCCGCCGACGGAGAGACAGCCGCCGCCCGGGTACGAGTGGACGCCGAAGAGGGCGGAGTGCAGCGCCTCAGGGCGCGGGTCTCTCCCAGGAGCGGCGA
>JBDLIA010000173.1 GCA_039715185.1 Gemmatimonadota bacterium | reverse complement strand
TTGGAACTCCTTGCCGTAGCGACGGCTACGGCGCGTCGTTCCGCCTTGCCCCGCGGGCGCATCACGCGCCTCGGTGCACACGGGACTTCCGCGCCGGCATACTAGCGCCGCGACACCGGCGGACCCCGAATGGCGTGCCGCGCCGCCTACGCGGCCGTGTGGGGCACTCCGAGCTCGCCGTCCAGCTCGCGTAGAAGACGCGCGATGCGGCGCGCGTTCATGCCGAGATCGGTCCTGGCCTTCCTGGATACGGCGCGTGCGTCGACGCGCGTCTGCGCGTTCCTGTCCAGCGCTATCCGCACCGTCAGCTCGCCGGGCATGGCAATGATCGCCGAGCGCACCTCCACCTGGATCGTGCCGCTGGCGTCATCGGCGGAGGCGAATTTCCAGCGGCCCTCGCGCTGCACGATGCGGAGCACGGCGCGCCACACGCGCTCGAACGGAACGGCGTAGGTGCGCCCGCGCAGCCGCGGATCCTCGTGCCCCTTGCTCGTGGCCGCGGAATTGCTCGACAGCGCCCGCGTCAACCCACCCGCCTGCGCCGTCACCGGGCGCGCAACTCCCAGGTGATGCGCACCGTCGCGCCTATCGACAGCGTGCCCGGCTCGATGGGCGTTTGAACGGCCTCGAGCGCCAGGGTCCGCGCCTGTGGCATGGGGATCGGCCCTCCCGGGGCGGACGTATCGACCTTCATCACATCCCCCAGGTCCATCCCGAGCGCCGCGGCCAGCACCGAGGCTTCGGCGCGCGCCTTCTCGACCGCGTCTGCCAGCGCGCGCAGCCGCAGGGGACCTGCGTCCGCTATGCCGAAGCTGGGCCCGCCGATGCGGTTGGCGCCGGCGGCCGCGGCGGCGTCGATCACCTCCCCCGCGCGGGTCAGCTCATCGACGACGACGCGCAGTGTGTTGTGCGCCCGGTAGCCGACGATGCGCGGCTCCTGCCGCGGCGCCCCGGCTTCGGGCCGCGCGTACTCCGGGTTGAGGCCGAACGACACCGTGCCGACCTTTTCGCGCGCGAGTCCGAGGTCAGTCAGCGCGGTGATCAAGGCGTCCGCCCGCTCGGCGTTGGACGCGAGCGCCTCCCGCGCGGTTTCTCCGACCGTTTCGACGGCCAGCGTCAGGACGGCCTGGTCGGGCTCCGCCTCGACCCTGCCGGAGGCGGAAACGGTGACCGTGCGGGGTGGCGGGACGGCGGTGGCCCCGGGCGCCTCTTGAGCGTTTGCCTCCAAAGGAAACCCTCCCAACGTCACGACCAGCGCGGCCACCAGGCCGCTCGCGTGGATACGGTTCGGCATCGTCTGTCGTGGTCCGGGTTGCGTGCGTACCCCGGAAACCTTTCCTTCGCGGCGCGCGCGCGCCAGACCGGCGCATGAGGCGGCGTCGGCGCGGGCCTTGCGAAAGGCCCGATGGCCGCGGCCATGGGCCCGGCCCGGCGGTGCTTCCACGGGATCGACTCGGGAGGGGGAATCGTTGAAGGTCGTCATTCCTTTGGCGGGGAAAGGCACCCGCCTGCGCCCGCATACGCACGTCACTCCCAAGCCGCTGCTGCGCGTCGGCGGGCGGCCCGTGATGAGCTACATCCTGGACGATCTGCGTACCCTGGGAGTGTCCGAGATCGTGTTCATTACGGGCTATCTGAAGGACAAGATCGAGGACTACGTGCGCACGGAGTACTCTGAGTTCAGCGCCCATTTCGTGCAGCAGGCGGTGCAGGATGGTACCGCCGGCGCGGTCAAGCTGGCCCAGCCCTACATCGATGAAGATCTGCTGATCATCTTCGTCGATACCCTGTTCGATGCCGATCTGGGGGCGATACACGCGCTCCCCGAGGGCGACGCAGGCATCCTGTGGGCCAAAGAAGTCGAGGACTACCAGCGCTTCGGGGTCATCGTCACCGACGGACGCGGGTACATGACGCGGATCGTGGAAAAGCCCAAGGATCCCATCTCCAAGCTGGCCAACATCGGGCTCTACTACATCCGCGACCACCGGCTCCTGTACGAGGGCATCGACGCCACCATCGACCGCGCCACGAGCCAGGGCGGCGAGTACTACCTGACCGACGCCTTCCAGTACATGATCGACCACGGCGCCCGCCTGCGGGTGGAGGAGGTCGAGGGCTGGTACGACTGCGGCAAGCCGGAGACCCTGCTGGCCACCAACCGGCATCTGCTCGAGACTGGCCGGTCGCTGGAGCCGCGGGGCGGCGTCAACGTGCTCGTTCACGAGCCCGTGCGCGTCGAGGACGACGTGGAGCTGCGCAACGTGGAGGTGGGCCCCAACGTCTCCATCGGCGCCGGCAGCGTGGTGCGGGATGCCGCATTGCGCGACACCATCATCGGCGAGAACAGCCTGGTAGAGAGGTCAACCCTGCGGGATTCGATTATCGGCGATTACGCACGCGTCGCCGGCGTGAAGGGCAGCGTCCGTCTGGGGGATCATTCCGACATCGCGGGCGACGACGGCCCCTGACGCGGCGGGGGGATTTGTGTCGCATCGCCGCCACAGAGTTTCCACAACGCGCGGCGCCATCGCAATGGTGAAATCCGCCCGTGGCGGGCGAGATGGCATCTTCCCGCGATCCGCCGCGCTGGCACGGATCGTGTTGACTCACTCTCCCCATGGACGACCACGAACGGAAGGCGGGAGCGGAGGGCACGCTGCCGGTACGGGTGGCTTGCGGCTGCGGCACGCGTCGCCTGCCGCTACGCGTGATCCCGGGGCCCGCGTCCGATCTGCGCCAGGCGGCGGGGGGCACGATCAGCCCCGACACTCCCGTCATGACCTACCGCTGCCGCGTCTGCAAAGAGGTCGTCGTGCTGCGAGCGGGCGATCTCCACTTCGTGGACGTGCACTCCGACGACATTGCGGGGAGCACACGTACGTCCTAACGTAGAAACGATTTCCCCACCCAAAGTGCCCTGGAGCACACAGGGTTTCCGTGAGCGGTTTCGAGCGGACGCGAGTCCGCGAGGCCGCTGTAC
>JBDLIA010000172.1 GCA_039715185.1 Gemmatimonadota bacterium | reverse complement strand
GCCGACGACTCGGCCATGGTGACGATCAAATCGCCCACCACGGCGGCCACCTGCGGTACGGTGGACAACCGCGCTTGGGCGGACGCCAACAACGACGACCCGGTCAACGACACCGCCGACGTCGTGGTCCAGTGCCCGGACCTGATGATCGACAAGGAGGCGCTGACGGACACGGTGAGCGCTGGCGACACGATCAAGTTCAAGATCAACGTCTGGAACGTGGGGCCGGGGGACGCCGACAGCGTGATGCTCGTCGACACGCTGCCCAACGGCGGGCTGAGCTGGTTCGAGGTCGCCGATCCCGGCAACGACTGCTCGATCGCGAGCGACATCCTGACGTGCGACTTCGGCACGCTGATGGCGGACGACACGTCGATGATCACCGTTGGAGCGGTGACCGACGCCGATGACTGCGGCACGGTCCCGAACAAGGCCCGGGCGTCAGCAGCCAACGACACGACGGTCATGGACTCGGACACGCTGCTCGTCCAGTGCCCGGACCTGAACATCGAGAAGATCGCCCTGACGGACACGGTCATGGCGGGCGACACGATCAGGTTCAAGATCAACGTGTGGAACGCGGGGCCGGGCGACGCCGACAGCGTTATGCTCGTCGACACGCTGCCCAACGGCGGGCTGAGCTGGTTCGAGGTCTCGGACCCGGGCGCCGACTGCTCGATCGCGAGCGACATCCTGACGTGCGACTTCGGCACCCTGATGGCGAACGACACGTCGATGATCACCGTCGGCGCGGAAACCGACACCGATGACTGCGGCGTGCACCCGAACAAGGCCTGGGCGTCGGCCGCCAACGACACGACGGAGATGGCGAGCGACACCGCGCTGGTAATCGCGTGCGGCAACGCTTCGCTGGAGCCGACTCAGACCAGTTGCGAAATCTTCCTCGCATCCGGCGGCAACAACCCCGGTCTGGACATGCTGTTCGCCCAGAAGAAGGGCAATCCGCCGATCATCAACAGCGTCAGCCCGGGCGTGTTCTTCTTCTACGTCGAATTCACGGCCCCGGCCGCGAGCTTCGACATCGACGTGGTCCAGTCGAACGACGACGACATACCCAAGCTGGGATTGTTCCAGATCCTGAACATGCAGGCGTTCCTGTACGACGCGAACTGCTCGAAGCTCGGGGACCTCGACCTGAACGCCGGCATGACCGGCGTGGACGACTCGGTCGCGGGGCTGACGGCGGGTGCGAAATACGTGATCGGGATCAAGTACGATTCGCAGACCCTGAAGGGAGAGGACTTCAACGACATCGGAACGGGCGTGGTCTACGACTTCGATCTGCTGCTGGACGGGCTGCTCGACGCGACGGACGCGCTTACGCTGAAGAAGAAGAACAACTGAACGAGTGTGGTGCGCCGCCATCCGGCGGCGCACCAAGCTCGGGGAGGGCCTGGCCTCCCACCTGTTCCGCGTGACGGCCCGGGAGTCTCTCCCGAAGCCGGCGGCGGGCTCGTCGGCGATCTGGCCGGCGGGAACTGAAGATACGTCAATTCACGTGCGCGCAGACGCGCAGATATCGGCGCCACTCGGCTTCGACGCTTCCCCATCGGGGGATGCCGGGCAGGGCCGGCCGACGCTCCGTGGAGGAGCTCGAAGGCGCCTCTGAGGGCGCACAGGCAGCACCTATCGCCCCCGTCGCGAGGAAACACAATGATTCGGTTGCACCGCGTAGCAGTCGCCGGCCTCCTGTCGGCCGCAGCCCTGATGGCCTGTAGCGAGGAAAGCGCCCGCGAGCTCTTGGTCGATCCGCAGTTCGCCCCGGGCGGCTCGACCAACGTCAACCTCGACCAGTGCGCAAACGACCCGCGCACGGATCCCTGCACCTGGCAGAACGGCAACCTGAACGGCAACAACTCGGTGTACGCCGAGGGGCTGGCGGTTCCGTTCCGGCTGGCGCTCGAGGGGCTGGCCGCGGGCGCCCACTCGATCAACATCAACTACGACTTCACCGCGGGCGGCCATAAGGCCTACGATTTCTTGGCGAGCGTCGACGCCACCGAACTAGTGAACATCTGCGCGCCGGGAGGCGGCGGGCGCTCCTCGCTGTGCGACATGGGAGGCGGTAGCAACACGACCATGCCGGGTATCGTGCCCACGTCGACCATGGCTTTCGGCGGCGATGCTTTCGTGGTCGACGGCAAGTCGGTGGACGGCGCCATCGCTGACGGTGGCGTGCCGACCAACCTGACGATCTACAACGGTATGATCACCGGCATCTCCACCGTGTCGCACGCCGGCCCCACGGCCGGCAACAGCACGGGCAACGTCGTGGTCAACTTCACCAGCACGGGCGGCGACGTGGCGTTCGCTTGGAGCGGCCACCTCGCCAAGTCGTCCTACTGGAACGGTCCGGGCGATCCCGACGGCGCCGGCGAGGTCAGCGGCGCGCCCTGGCACATGCGCACGCAGAATCTCACCGTCAACGGCGTGGAGCAGGGCGCCAAGAACCAGGACCGCAGCATCCAGCCGAGCGCGATTATCGAGGACCCCACGATCGCCATCAGCAAGGAGGTCGTGACCGATTCGATCAGCGCGGGCGACACGCTCGAGTTCAAGATCAACGTCTGGAACGAGGGCCCGGGCGACGCGCTCAACGTCACCCTCGAGGACACGCTGCCGAACGGCGGCCTGACGTGGTTCGAGGTCGCCGATCCGGAGGGCGCGTGCGTCATAGGCACGGGTGCCGCGTCGGAGGAAATCCTGGCGTGCAGCTTCGGCACGCTTATGCCGGACGACACGGTGATGATCACGGTCGGGGCGGTGACCTCCGCCGACGACTGCGGTCAGGTGCCCAACCTCGCGCACGCCACCGCGGGCGGCGAGGTTAGCGCCGACCAAACCGTCACCGCGGGCGACACCGCGACGGTGCTCTGCCCGAGCGTGATGATCGACAAGGAGGCGCTGACCGACACGGTCAGCGCGGGCGACACGATCAGCTTCAAGGTGCTGGTGTGGAACCCGGGACCGGGCGAC
>JBDLIA010000171.1 GCA_039715185.1 Gemmatimonadota bacterium | reverse complement strand
TCCGCGATGTTCACGGTGTCCGCGGTCGAGGCGTGGTCGATGTTGTGCTCGGCCGAGACCGCGAGGATGCGCAGGTGGACATCGGTCGCGCCCAGCTCGGGGAGCTCGAGGGTGTCGAGGGCCACGACGTTCGCGACGTCGAACTTTCCGAGATCCCCCCCGACGCGCTCCTTTTCGCGGGCGATGGCATCGGCGGAGATCGAGTAGGCGGCAACGCTCGGCATGGGGCCTCCAAGTAGACCCGGGAGGGTACCCCGGCGGCCCCCGCGGCGCAGCCGGGAGGCGTTGCCCCGCCGTCGGAAAGCGCATAAGGTACGCGGTCTTGCGGGCGCGATGCAGATACGGCGCCCGGCGCCGAGGGGACCATGCGCTTCTACGAGTACGAGTCGAAGGCCCTGTTCCGAAGGCGCGGGCTCCCGCTCGGAAAGGGCCGGGTGGTGGCGAGCGAGACCGAGGCGCGCGAGGCCGCGGCGGAGATCGACGGCCCCGTCGTCGTGAAGTCGCAGGTGCTCTCGGGCGGCCGCATGAAGGCGGGCGCCGTGCAGTTCGCGGACACGCCCGACGAGGCGGCCGCGAAGTACGCCGAGGTCCTCCCGATCGTCGTCAAGGGAGAGAAGGCGCGCTGCGTGCTCATCGAGGCCAAGAGCCCGGTCGCCAAGGAGTACTTCGCGTCGGTGACGTGGGACGGCCGCCGGAAGCTGCCCGTGCTGCTGTTCAGCGACATGGGCGGCATCGACATCGAGGAGGTGGCCGAGCAGCACCCCGAGCACCTCTCGCGCACCCACTTCTCGACCATCCTCCCACTCAGCGAGCGGATCGCGAAGGAGGCGATCTCCGCCGTCGGCGTCACGGGCCCCGACCTCGTGCGCCTGACGCCCATCGTCTTCGCGCTGATGAAGCTGTTCCTCGAGTACGACCTCACGCTCGCCGAGATCAACCCGCTGGCGCGCCTCGAGGACGGCAAGTTCCTGGTGCTCGACGGGCACGTCGACATGGAGGCCGAGGCGCGCGGCAGCCACAAGGCGCTGCTCACCGAGCTCGGCATCGGCGAGGACGAGACGCGCCAGGCGCGCCCGCCGACGCCCTTCGAGCTCGAGGCGGCGCGGCTGAACGCCGTCGACCACCGTGGCATCGCCGGCAATGTGGTCGAGTTCGACGGGAACCTGGGCCTCGTGATCGGCGCCGGCGGCGGCTCGCTCACGCTCTTCGACGCGGTCCGCAAGCACGGGGGGAAGCCCGCGAACTACTGCGAGATCGGCGGCAACCCGAGCATGTCGAAGGTGCGCAACCTGACGCGGCTGCTGCTCTCGAAGCCGGGTATCGAGAAGATCGCGGTGATGATGAACGTCGTCTCGAACACGCGCGTCGACATCGTGGCGCGCGGCGTGATCTCGGGCTGTCTCGACGCGGGCAAGGACCCCGCCGAGGCGGTCGCCATCTTCCGCATTCCCGGCTCGTGGGAGGAAGAGGGCTTCAAGATCCTCTCGAAGTACGGCGTCGACTACTGCGACCGCAGCGTCTCGATGTACGAGGCCGCCGGCCGCGCCGTGGCGAAGATGGCGAGCTAGCCATGTCCATCCTGATCTCCAAGGACACGACCTTCATCGTGCAGGGCATCACCGGCCGCGAGGCCGTGAACCTGACGCGCGAGAACCTGGCCTACGGCGCGAAGATCATCGGCGGCGTCACCCCGGGCCGCGCCGGCCGCGACGTCTACGGCGTGCCCGTCTACGACACCGTGCGCGACGTGGCGGCGAAGCACGGCACACCCGACGGCGCCGTGGTCTGCGTGCCGCCGCGCTTCACGCGCGACGCCGTCTTCGAGGCGCTCGAGAACGGCGTGAAGCTGATCGTCGTCGTCACCGAGAACATCCCGCGCCGGGAGGTGGCGCAGATGGTGGAGCTCGCGGGCCTGCGCGGCGCCCGCATCATCGGCCCGAACTGCCTCGGCATCATCTCGCCGGACGAGGCCAAGATGGGCGGTGTCGGCGGCCCCGCCGCGAACACGCGACAGGCGTACGTGAAGGGCCCGATCGGCGTGATGTCGCGCTCCGGCGGCATGACCACCGAGATCGCCTCCACGCTCACGGCCGCCAGCCTCGGTCAGAGCACGTGCGTCTCGATCGGCGGCGACGCCATCGTGGGCACGACGTACGCCGAGCTGATGCCGCTGTTCGCGGCCGACCCCGAGACGAAGGCGATCGCGATCTACTCCGAGCCCGGCGGCCGCATGGAGGCCGAGCTCGCCGAGTGGGTGAAGGCGAACCGCTCCGAGCTCCCGATCGTCGCGTTCCTCGCCGGCCGCTTCATGGACGAGATGCGGGGCATGCGCTTCGGCCACGCCGGCACCATCGTCGAGGGCAAGGAAGACACGACGGCCGAGAAGATCGCCCGCATGGAGTCCGCCGGGATCTCGGTCGCGGAACGCATCGAGGAGATCCCCGGCCTGATCAAGAAGCGCCTCGCGGCGCAGGGCGTGGAGGTCTAGCCGATGCCCGGTCGCTTCATCGACGTGGAAGTGGATCCCGCGGTCACCAAGGACCCGGCCCTCGCCAAGAAGCTCGAAGAGGTCTGCGCGGTCGACATCTTCGCCCGGAACGAGGACGGTACGCTTCGTCTCGTGGAGGAGAACCTCGACGAGTGCGTGCTGTGCGACCTCTGCCTCGAAGTGGCACCGGGGAAGGTGCAGGTGGTGAAGCTCTACGAATGAGAGCGGTCCTCGTCGCGCTGCTGACCGTCGCGCTCACGGCGTCCGGCTGCGCGGCGAGCGGTCCGAAGCGGAGCGCGGCGGACCACTACCTGCGCTACGTCGGCTTCGAGCTTCCCTTCAACGAGAATGTGCTGCTTCACTGGTCGCGCAGGCAGATGCCCCTTCGCGTGCACCTGCCGGTCCCGCCCGACGGCTTCTACATCGACCCGCTCGCAGTGCACGACGTCGTCCGCGACGGCGTGACGGACTGGGCCGACGTCGTCGAGCCGGGCCTGCCGAGCTTCACCTTCGTGGACGCACCCGGCGAAGCAGACATCCACATCGCGTGGGCGTTCGAGCCCCCCGACCCGAGCTGGTACGTCGCCCACTGTGTATACGCACAGACGCTCACGTCGAAGCGCTTCGGTGTCGACCGCATCCTGGTCACCGCGCGCTGGCGAGGCGAGGAGCCCTCCCTCGACACGA
>JBDLIA010000170.1 GCA_039715185.1 Gemmatimonadota bacterium | reverse complement strand
AAGTCAGGCGAGCCGTCGCCCGGAACCAGGTCTCCTGGAAGATGTCCGTGGCGTCGTCCTCTTCGCCGCGGGCGAGGCGCAGCGCCAGCCGCCAGAGGGCGTCCTCGCAGCGGCGGTAGAAGGCGAGGAAGTCCTTCTCGCGCCGCGACCGGAGGTAGCGCGCGACCAGGGCGCCGTCGGTCACGGACCCGCTAGTGTGCCGGCGCGGAAGTCCCGTGTGCACCGAGGCGCGTGATGCGCCCGCGGGGCAAGGCGGAACGACGCGCCGTAGCCGTTGCTACGGCAAGGAGTTCCAACGCCGCAGCCGCGGGATGCAGCGCGCGCCGAATGCCTGCGGGACTTCGGCAACGGTGCACTAGGGACGGGTGTCCGAGCGGCTTAAGGAGCACGATTGGAAATCGTGTGGGGTTAACAGCCCTCGTGGGTTCGAATCCCACCCCGTCCGTTCGCCGCTCTTGGGCGGTGGGTTGTACAGGAAGGTCGAGTAACGGGGAGTAGCTCAGCCCGGTAGAGTACTGCGTTCGGGACGCAGGGGTCGCTGGTTCGAATCCAGTCTCCCCGACTGGCTGGAAGGGCGCCCAACCGAGGCGCCCTTTGGAGGCGTAGTCCTAACTGGTAAGGCACCGCACTCGAAATGCGGCGGGCGCAAGCCCATGGGGGTTCGACTCCCTCCGCCTCCGTGTTGTACTGCAACGACTTACGAGAATGCCCCGGCCCGACCTGGACCGGGGCTTTTCTTGTTTGTGAACTCGATGATCCGAGCCGTCCCCCTTGACTCTGTACCATGGTACGGGGTTTACCGTGTGCGACAGCGGAATCTCGACGGAAAGGGCTGGCTGTGACCACAAACGCACACTTTCACATCGGGCACGACGTGGGCCCGGTCGGTCGCTGGTTCCGGCTTTTCGTCGGCGCCTACTTCCTCGTGTTCCTCGTGCTCAATCCCCTCCTCGTCAATCCGATGGCCAGGGCGGATCTTCTTCCGTTCGCGGCCGACGTCGGCCTCAGCCTGGCGGCGATCATCGCCATCTACCTGGTGGTGTTTCGCGCGATCGGGGAGCTCGTGCTGTCCAAAATGAACCCCTGGACCGGCACGATCGTCTTCCTCGGCACGCCGACCGTGCTCCTGCTGGCGGGGGTGCTCCCGGCGCCGACCCAGGTGGCGCTCGGGATGTACATCAGCGCCTCCCTCATCGTCACGTTCTTCATGCGCTACGGCGGCTGTGAGGTCGTGGCCCTGCCGTCGGTGCTGTTCCGCAGGCGCTACACGATGTACTGCCCGTACAATTCGATCGACGCCGTGGAGCGGGCGGTCTCCCTCGACGTCTCCACGCGCCGCGGCAGGATCGCCACCATCGTTTCGCTCGGCATCGTCGTCTTCGTCGGGGGATACTTCTTCCTGGTGGAGACCGAGCATCTGCTCGGCATCTACGGCGTCGCGGTCGATCTCGACAACAGGTGGGCGTTTCTGCTTCTCGTGCCGATCGCCAACCTCCTGAGCGGCGCGTGGACGAGCTTCCTGTCGGACACCGAACGGCGCGGCGACGTGCGCAACTACCTACTCGGCGCGGGCGTGCTGATCCTGGCGCTGATCGTGTTCCTCCAGGACGGCCTTTCGGACAACGCCGTGTGGCGGTGGGTCATGGTACTCGGCGGTCTGATCGTCGTTTGGGAGCTCATCTCGAGGGCGGCGGCGGCGCTGGGCGCTCGCCGCGCGGGCTCCCTCCCGGCGGTGGAGGTCGGGGCCGGAGAGTGAGCGGGATGGAACGGATAGCCACGACTCTGCTGGCCGCGTTCATCGGTCTCGGGTTCGCCGGGGAGCGGACGGCGGTCGATTCCGTCGACCCGACCATCAGCGTGCCGGCCCGGCCGATCGCGGTCCGCGGCGACGACGGCCGGGTGCACCTTTCCTACGAGCTTCACGTCACCGACTTCGATCCCAACGAGCTCCGCATCAGCCGCATCGAGGTGCTCGACGGAGCGGGCCAAAATATAGGGGAGTTCGACGAAGGCGCCCTGCAAGGTATCCTGCACGCCTTCGAGATAGACTACGACCGCAGCCTGCACTACGACTCGCTCGGCCGCGCACACGCGTTCCACTACGCCGGCGGCAGGGGAGCCGTGGCCTACCTGTGGATCACGGTGAGCGACTACTCGGACGTTCCCGCGCGGATCGAGCATCGACTGACGTTCTCGGGCCCGGGCGGTGAGGAGACCCCCGAGGCCACGATCGTGACCGGCGGCGGCATGGACGTCGGCGTCGGCCACCTGGCCGTCCTCGGCGGGCCCCCGTTGAGGGGCGGCGACTGGCTGGCCGGCCAGGGCCCGGGCATGACCCCGTCCGCTCACAGGCTGTCGCTGATCCGCCTCGACGGCCGCCTCTCCATAGCCGCGCGTTTCGCGATCGACTACGTGCGCCTCGATGAAGATGGGAGAAGGCACACCCGGGACGGCGACCGAAACGAGGACTACCACGGCTACGGGGCCGACGTTCTGGCCATCGACGATGGCGTAGTGGCGTTCGCCACCGACGGAATCCCCGAGAACACCCCCGGCGGCGCGCGCGCGGTCCCGCTCGAGATAGGCACGCTGGGCGGGAACTCCGTCGTGCTGGACATCGGCGCGGGGCTCTACGCCCACTACGGCCACCTGCAGCCCGGGCTCGACGTGAAGCCGGGAGACCACGTCCGCCAGGGCGACGTCATCGGGCGCCTCGGCAACTCCGGCAACTCGAACGAGCCCCATCTGCACTTCCAGGTCAGCGACAGCAGATCACCGTACGCCGTCGTGGGGGAAGGTTTGCCGTACGTGCACAGGGATTTCTGGTGGATCGGAAGGTGCTCCGATGGGACCCCGGTCGAGTGCGAAAGGTCGGGCGAGGACCGTAAGAACAACGCGATCCCGCTGCAGAACAGCGTGATCCGGTTCCCGGACCAGCCGCCGCGGTAGAGAATCTCCCCACCCAGGTCGGGGCTCTCATCACTTGCGGCAAGACCCCGTTGTGGACACCGTTCGCCAACCATGTTTTCCTTCGTCTCCCGACCGCGTAGGGCGGTTCGCCGGGTCCTCGCGAGCGCCGCCGTGTTCCTCTTGGTCGCCCAATCGGCGATCGCGGGGACGAGCGCGTGGTGCCCCGAAGACACCCTCGGCGAGGAAACGACGTCCGTGGCGATGGCCGGCGACATGTCC
>JBDLIA010000169.1 GCA_039715185.1 Gemmatimonadota bacterium | reverse complement strand
CCTTCTTCACCGGCGCCTTCTCGACGGGCGCCTTCGTCACCGGCGCTTTCTTGACGGGCGCCTTCTTCACCGGCGCTTTCTTGGCGGGCGCCTTCTTCACCGGCGCTTTCTTGACGGGCGCCTTCTTCACCGGTGCTTTCTCGGTGACCGTCTTCTTGGCGGGCGCCTTCTTGGCGACCGTCTTCTTGCCCGCCGCCTGCACGGGCGCTCCGCCGAACACCTCTTCCAGCCTCGCCGCCAGCACCGGCGGATCCCAGTTGCCGCCGGACACGACCGCCACGACGCGCCCGCCCTTCGGGTCGTAGGCACCGGACAGCAGAGCGGCCACGGCGGCCGCGCCGGAGTACTCGGAGACCAGCTTCGAGCGCACGAGGAGCTGGGTCGCGGCGTCGACCATCGCCTCGTCGCTGACCGTGATCATGCCGTCCACGTACTTCATGGCGTGCGCCAGCGTCAGGTTGCCGGGCCGCACGGGCAGCAGGCCGTCGGCGATCGAGTTGGGTTGCACCGAAACCGGTTGGCCTGCGTTGAGCGACCGGCGCATGGAGTCGGCGCCTTCCGGCTCGACGCCGATCACGCGGCAGCCCGGATTGGCGCTCTTGAGCCACGCGGCGATGCCGCTGAGCAGTCCGCCTCCGCCTACCGGCACGAGCACCGCCTCCACGTCGGGCCAGTCCTGCATGATCTCGCGCCCCACCGTGCCTTGCCCTGCGATCACGTCGAAGTGGTCGAAGGGGGGCACCATGGTGAGCTTGCGCTTGTTGGCGATGCTCTCCGCCCTCTTGCGCCGCTGCTCGGACGTTGTGCCCCGCAGCACTACTTCCGCGCCCATGCGGCGGGCGCCCTCGACCTTGATCCCCGGCGCGTTCTCCGGCATGACCACGACAGCCGGCACGTCGAAGAAGCGCGCCGCCAGCGCCACGGCCTGGGCGTGATTGCCCGAGCTGTAGGCGATCACCCCCCGGCGCCGGATCTGCGGCCGGATGCGAGAAACCATGGTGTACGCGCCGCGGATCTTGAACGCGCCACCGAGTTGCAGGTTCTCGCACTTCAGACGAACGACCGCCTCCACCGTCTCGTTCAGCCAGCGAGCCGGCAGGAGCGGTGTGCGCACCACCACGGCGGGGAGCATGCGCGCGGCCTCTTCGATCGCTGCCGCTGTAACGAATGTGCTCATTCCGTCTCCTCCGCTGCGGCTCCGACCTCGGCGCCGGTGACCTCTTCCTGCGCCGCCGCGACGTCCGTGGATTCTTCTTCGATCTCGTCGTCCTCACGCGCCAGGCGGGCCACGTCCACCAACTCGTCGCCGTCGTCCAACGCCATCACTCGCACGCCCTGGGTGGCACGCCCGATAACCCTGATTTCATCGGCGCGCTGTCTGTTCACCACGCCGTTCCGGCTGATCAGCATGAGCTCGCCGCCCGGCAGCACTTCCTTCACCGCCACGATCTTCCCGGTAGCGTCCGTGATGCGGAAATTGAGAACGCCCTTCCCTCCGCGCCGCTGGAGCCGGTAGTTCGCCACCGCGCTGCGCTTGCCGCGCCCGCGCTCGGTAACGGTGAGGAGCGTGGCGTCGTCCGCTGTCTGCCGGCGCACGATCACCATGCCCACCACGCGGTCGCCCTTGCTCAGATTGATCCCGCGCACCCCGGTGGTCGCACGCCCCATCGAACGCGCGTCGCGTTCGTGGAACCGGATGGCCAGGCCGTTGTGCGTCGCCAGAATGACCTCATCGTCACCGTCGGTGATCTGCACGTCGATGAGGACATCGTCCTCGCCGATGTTGATGGCGTTGAGTCCCACGGTCCGCATGTGCTGGTATGCGGACAGCGGCGACTTCTTGATGACGCCGTTGCGGGTGGCGAAGAGCAGCGAGCGGTCATCGGAAAACTCACGTACGGGCAACAGCGCCGCGATCTGCTCGCTGTCGGCCAACGCCAGCAGGTTCACGATGGGTTTGCCGCGCGCGTTGCGGCCCGCCTGCGGGATCTGCCAGACCTTGAGCCAGTAGCACTGGCCACGTCGGGTGAAGAACATCAGGACGTCGTGGGTGCGTGCGCGGAAAACGTGCTCGACCCAATCCTCCTCCTTCGTGTTCATCCCCTGCAGGCCACGTCCGCCCCGGCGCTGGCTCCGAAACGTGTCCACGGGCAGGCGCTTGATGTAGCCCGTGCGGGAGACGGTGATGACCATCTCCTCGTCGGCGATCAGATCCTCCGTCGTGAGCTCCTCGAAGTCGCCGAGGATCTCGGTGCGCCGGTCGTCGCCGAACTTCTCCGCGATCTCCTCGAGCTCGGCTCGGATCAACTGGTAGCGGCGCTCCTCGCTGCCCAGGATGTCCCGCAGCTCCTCGATCGTGGCGCGCACCTCCGTCAGCTCCTCCTCGAGCTTTTCGATCTCGAGGCCGGTGAGGCGCGCCAGGCGCATGTCCAGGATGGCCTTCGATTGGCGCTCGCTCAGCCCGAAGCGCTCCCGCAGCCGCGCGCCGGCCTGTTCGGCGTCGCGCGAGCCGCGGATGACCGCCACCACTTCGTCGATGTTGTCGACGGCGATCTTGAGACCCTCGAGGATGTGCTCGCGCTCCAGCGCCTTCCTCAGGTCGTGCTCGGTGCGGCGCACGACCACCTCGTGGCGGTGGTCCAGGAAGTGTCGGATCAGCTGGCGCAGGTTCATCACGCGCGGCACGCCGTCCACCAGCGCCAGCATGATGGTGCCGAAGGTGGCCTGCATCTGCGTGTGCTTGAAGAGCTGATTCAGGACGATCTGCGGCACCACGTCGCGTCGCATCTCGATCACCACGCGCATGCCGTCGCGGTCGGACTCGTCGCGCAGGTCCGTGACGCCCTCCACGCGGCGGTCTCTGACGAGCGAAGCGATCTGCTCGATGAGGCGCGTCTTGTTCACCATGAACGGGATCTCCGTCACGATGATGCGCGGCTTGGCGCCTTCCTCCTCCTGTACTTCGGCACGAGCACGCATGACGATGCGGCCGCGGCCGTTGGTGTAGGCGTCCCGGATACCCGCGCGCCCCAGCACGAACCCCGCTGTCGGGAAGTCGGGCCCGTGCACGTGCTCCATGAGCCCCTCGGAGTCCACGTCCGGTTGCTCGATCATGCGCACGCACGCCGCGACGACCTCGCGCAGGTTGTGCGGGGGGATGTTCGTGGCCATGCCGACCGCGATGCCGCTGCTGCCGTTGATCAGCAGGTTGGGCACCTTCGCCGGCAGCACGGTGGGCTCGGTCAGCCGGTCGTCGAAGTTCGGCGC
>JBDLIA010000168.1 GCA_039715185.1 Gemmatimonadota bacterium | reverse complement strand
AGTATCGGGCGCAGGACGGGACGATGCCGGGTCGCGGCAGGAAGCCGCGGCCCGCGCTCTGGCCGAGGCGGTAGCCGGAAACCGTGAGGCTCTCGACGGGTTCGTGCCCGAGGTCTACGACGAGCTCCGGCGGATGGCCCACCGGCAGCTCCACGGCGAGCGGGCCGACCATACGCTGTGCACCACCGCGCTCGTCCACGAAGCCTACCTCAAGCTCGTCAAGCTGGACCGGCTGGAGTGGCAGAACAGGGCGCATTTCTGCGCCGAGGCCGCGCGTGCGATGCGGCGAATCCTGGTCGACCACGCCGTGCATCGCACCGCGAAGAAGCGGGGCGGAGGCCGCGGCCGGGTCGAGTTGGATGATTCGTTCGCGATCACGGAAGCGGAGTCCGCGCAACTGCTCGACCTCCACGCCAAGCTGGAAGAGCTCGCCGCGCACCAGCCACGCCCGGCCCGGGTGGTGGAGTGCCGCTTCTTTGCGGGCATGACCATTCCCGAGGTCGGCGAGGCGCTCGGCGTTTCGCTCGCGACCGTGAAGCGCGACTGGGAGATGGCCCGCGCCTGGCTGAACCGGGAGCTCGCCTAGGCGGACTGCCGCGTCTCACCACCGGAGGTGGTCGGTTGAGACTGAATGACTGGGACCGGATCGAGAAGCACTTCCACGAGTTGGTCTCGCTTGACGCTCGCGAGCGCGCCGAAGCCCTGCGGGAGATCTCGAAGAAGGACCCCCTGCTCGGCCGCGACGTCACGTCGCTGCTGGAGTACCACGACACCGGCGGCGCCCTCGACGCGCTCTGGCCCCGCATCGCTCCCGATCCGATCGGTCGGGCAGTCCCCGATGCGCCGGCCCCCGACCTCACGAACTCCGTGGTCGGCAACTACGAGCTCGGTGAGTTGATCGCCCGCGGCGGCATGGGCGACGTCTACAAGGGCAAGGACACCAGTTTGGACCGGGACGTGGCCCTGAAGTTCCTTCCCGCTTGGATGAGCCGGGATCCGTCGGCGCGAGATCGCCTGCATGTGGAAGCCCGCATCGTCTCCTCGATCGACCACCCCAACGTGTGCACGCTGCTGGGCATGGGGGAGGCCGACGACGGCCGGCTCTTCCTGATCATGCCGCTGTACGAGGGGGAGAGCCTCAACCGCCGCATGTCCCGCGGGCCCCTGCCCGTGGAAGAAGCGGTCGATATCGCCGTGCAGACGGCCCGCGGACTGATGGCCGCCCACGAACGCGGCATCGTCCACCGCGACATCAAGCCGGGCAACCTGCTGCTGACCTCCGACGGCGCCGTGAAGATCCTCGACTTCGGCGTCGCGAAGCTGGCCGACGTGCACCTCACCCGGCCCGGAGAGCGGCCCGGTACCAGGCAGTACATGTCGCCGGAGCAGGCCGCCGGGAAGTCCACCGACGCCCGGACGGACCTGTGGTCACTAGGCGTGGTGCTGCGCGAAATGCTGACCGGCGACCGGCCGGTCGGCCCGGTTGACGCCGGCTCGGACGATGAAGCCCCCGGGGCTGCACCCCCGGTCGCGTCGGCAGCGGTACCTCCGAGCCTGTCCCACGTGCTTGACCGCCTGCTGGCGCCCGAGCCGGAGAGTCGTTACCCGGACGCGCGCACCGTGATAGAGGACCTGAGCGCCGCCGGTGGGGATGCTCGAGTGTGGAGTAGGAAACGCCGGACCCGACGAGCCTTGCCTACGGCGCGCGCAGCGGTGGCCGTGCTGGCGGTCGCGGCGCTCGCGGTCGCGGCACCGTACTTCGGCGTCCTCGGGTCCCGGTCTGGTCCCTCTCCAGACGCTGTGGCGGCCCCAAGCACGCCCGGCGGCGCCGCCGCGTCAGATGTGCCCAACCAAGTGTCGATCGCCGTGATGGCGTTCGCGAACGCAAGCGCGGACCCCGATCGGGAGTATCTGGCCGAGGGCCTCTCGGAGGAGCTGCTCAACCTGCTGTCAGCCGTCCCCGGCGTCCGGGTGGCGGCCAGAGGCTCGTCCTTCTCCTTCAAGGACGGCGACGCCACGGTTCAGGAGGTCGCCCAGACCCTCGGGGTGGACTATGTGCTCGACGGCTCCGTCAGAGACTCCGGGGACCGAGTACGGATATCCGTCCGGCTCATCGAAGCCGCCTCGGAGAGCCAGGTCTGGGGACGGTCCTACGATCATGAGCTCGACGACATATTCGCGCTGCTGGACGAAATCGCCGGGGCGGTCACGCGGGCGCTCCGGGTGGAGGTGATGAGCCCCGCGCTCCGTACGAGCCAAACGACGCCGGAGGCCTACCGACTCTGGCTGCAGGCGCGGTATCTGCTTCGAACGCCGCGGACCAATAATGAAGAAGTTGAAGGACTGCTGAATGAGGCGCTTGCCTTGGATCCGGACTACGTTCCAGCCATGCTTTCGCTGGCTCGTGTGTACAATCGATTTTGGGTGCGTGGGGCGGAGGGCTATGACGAACGCGCGCGAGACCTCGTCGATCGCGCGTACGAGCTGGAACCCGAAAACGCTTACGCCAACGGGTGGCTGTCGTGGTTCGCCATCTTCTACGACCAGGACCTGGAGACCGGAGCTCGTCGTGAAGAGCGGGCGTTCGCGTTGGACCCCACACACATCGACCTGATCAACGGCCTGCAGCAGGCGGCCCGAATATTCGGATACTACGATGAGGCAATCGTACTCGGGGAATATCAGGTGGCGAGCGATCCGATCTGCTCCCGGTGCTATTTGCAGCTTGGCTACTCGAATCTCGTAGCGGGACGGCTTGACACCGCCGAGGCGGCCTTCAACAAGGTATTGACGCTCGGGGGAGGTGAGGACGGACGCACGGGTCTGGGACTGGGGCTGATTCACCTGCTCCGAGGAGACGGGGCGACCGCGCTAGAGGCCTTCAACGGTATCTCCGAAGAGATCCTCTGGGGTGTGCCCGCCCGAACGCTGGGGGTGGCATTGGCCAGTCACACGCTGGGCCGCCCGACCGACTTCGCGCGGGCGCGCGATGAGTTGAGTGCAGCGGAGGACAGCGTGCGGTGGTTGGCGCCACTCTACGCGTGGACCGGCGACCTCGACCGAGCGTTCGAGCTTCTGGACGCCATGCCCAAGCCGAACCGAACAACATACAATTTTCTCCCGGTCCCGCAGGACCCCGTTTACAGGAAGCTCTGGGATGACCCCCGCTGGGCCACGGTTCTGAGCGACCGTGGAGTATCGCCCGAACAACTCGCGGCGATCGACTTCAAACTCGTCCTGCCGGAGGTGATCACCTCCGTGGTGGAAGAGGCTCGGCAGGGCGCTGTGGGCCCAGGGTCAGCCGCGCCCTG
>JBDLIA010000167.1 GCA_039715185.1 Gemmatimonadota bacterium | reverse complement strand
GCCCTCTACCAGTTCCTGCATCTCCGGAAGTCATCGACGCTGAGCCGACTCCAGCGCGAGATGCTCGCCACCGTCGTGAACGGCAAGGTCGGCGGAGCTCCGTGACTGGGTTTGCACACGGCGGCGGTCCGTCGCCTCACGGGGGATGAGCACCTCAGCGGTGAGTTCGCCACGACATGGCCGGAGTACGATCTGGACACCAAGACCCGGGCGCTGCTCGGGTACGCCGGCAACCTGACCCAGACTCCCAGCTTCGTGGGCGAGGAGGACATCGCCAAGCTGAAGGACGCCGGCTGGAGCGACCGCGAGGTCTGGGAGATCACGGCGCTCGCCTCGTTTTTCAACTTCACCGGCCGCATGGAGGCGGTTTCGGGCCTGCCGCCGGACGAGGTTCCCGACGAGGCCGACTTCGCGGAGGGGAGGCGCTGAACGAGAGGCGTCAAGGCTAGAACACCTTGTCCGACCCCGCCTCGACGCCGCCCCAGACGAGCCACAGCGCGTCGTCGGGTGTTCGTCGTGCCAGGGAGTCAATGGGGATTCGGAGGCCGCCGATACACCCGAAACAACCCAGAGTCGGATCCGTGGTTCTCCTGAAGACATCTACGCCCCACAGGAAGTTCTCGCGCATCGCGATCTCTGTGGATCCGTCCGCGATCGTAGAGCCGTCCTGCACGATCATCGCGCGCAGAGTGAGCATGCCTTTGCTAGGGACCTCGAGCGACACGGCCCGCTGGCTGGGAGACAGGGGATCTGCCCCGAGTTCGAAGTCCTCGTGAGTGAGCCGTCGATCGGCCACCTCCATCACGAGATCGGCCAACCCGTCCGGATCGGTCGCCGACCCATGGACGCGCACCGCCATCGTCGACGGGTCCGGTCCGCAGCCGGCGAACAGGATCGACGCGCCGATCACCCACCGCGGGACGATCGTCGTGCCTCGTCCAGCGATCCTCCGGTCGCGAGTCTTCATGCCCTCCGTGCAGCCTCCCATTCTCCCCGCAGCAGCCCGAGCAGGACACCGTCCTGCCACTCCTCGCCCTGTCTGTAATGCTCGCGGAGGTGTCCTTCGTGCCCGAAGCCGAGCTTTTCTAGGAGCGCCAGCGCGGCGTCGTTGCGGGGATCGGCGTCGGCGGTGAGGCGGCGCAGGCCCAGATCCTCGAAGGCGTGGCGGATCACCTCCGTAGCGGCTTCGGTCGCGATGCCGGTTCGCTCGTGCGCCGCGGCGACGGCCACGCCCAGCTCGGCGCGGAGATTCTCCTCGTCGACCCCGGCCAGCGTGCAGGTACCGACCAGCGCGTCGTCACCCGCAAGCGTGATCGCCCATTGGCGCAGGTCGCCGCTCTCGGCGCCCGCCCGAATCTGGTCGACCAGGTCTCGAGCGGCGGCCATGTCAGCGATGGGCGCGTGTCCCCAGAAGCGCATGCGGCGGGCGTCGCCGAACAGGGCCAGGAGCGCCTCCGCGTCCCCCTGCCCCACGTACCGCAGCACCAGGCGCCGCGTCGCCAGCGTCGGGAGCGGCAGCCCTCAGGCCTCCGGCTTCAGCGCGGTCATCATGACCGCCTTCACGCCGAACGCCTCAGCCGAATTCTGCGTGGACTCCTTGCGGAAGCGGAAGCGCGGCACGACGGCGCTTTTCACCCTCTTGAACCCGGACTCCTCCATGAGCCGGAACATCTCTCCTTCCAGGAGAGCACCCCCGATTCAGGAGGCCCAGAGCTTGGGGTCGTTGACGATCGCCTGGGAGAGCTGCTTCCCGCTCACGATGTCGGTGACGGACATGCGGCCGCCCGGGCGCAGCACCCGGTACATCTCTTCCATCACCTTGCGCTTGCGGAAGGACAGGTTGATGACGCCGTTGGAGATCACGATGTCGACCGACTCATCGGGGACGGGGATGTCCTCCATGCGCCCCTCGTGGCACTCAATGTTGGCGCCCGATTCGGCGGCGTGGACCTTGGCGCGTCGGCACATGGTGGGGTTCAAGTCGACCCCGATGACGGTTCCGCTCGGCCCCGCTCTCATCGCGGCGATGATCGCGTCCAGACCGGCGCCGCTGCCCAGGTCCAGCACGGTCTCGCCCGGCTGGATGTCCGCGCGCAGGTGAGGGTTGCCGACCCCCGCGAAGGAAGCCACCGCCCCGGCGGGGGCCCGGTCGAGGTCCTCCGCGTCGTACTCGAACAACTCGGCTCCCGCGCGGCCGTGGTAGAAGTGGAACTCCCCCTCGGGGTGCTCCGCCACTTCTTCGTACATGCGGGTGATCTCGTCCGCCAGGAACCCCTCGAGGGATTCCTGCGCGGCGGCTGCGTCGCTCAAATCTACGACCTCCTCCTGAGTGCAATTCGGGCCGAAGAATCAACCTGGGGCTGCGGGGAGTCGCCTGCAACGACGGCCGTCCGGCCCGCGTCGCCCGTGGCCCCAGGGGCTGGGGCCGGTGAATGGGCGGCGGGGCCGGACCGGGAGGGCTAGTTGATGACGATGTGGGTGCTCTGCGGACCGGCCGTGCCCGGACCGTGGTCGACGTACCGGAACCGGAACGTGCCGCCAGGAATCGTGCCCCTCGCCACGATCCGGAAGGAGACCGACCCGGGCGTGAGGGAGCCGGTCACCACCGTCTCCTTGTAGTGGTCGGCGGTGCCGACGACCGCGGAGGGCAGCGCGAGCAGCTCGTCGAGCGTCAGCACGTCGTCGGCCACGGCGGCGGCCAGCTCGCTCCACTCGGCGAAGACGATCGGCACCTCGTCGCCATGAAGCTGGCTCTGAATCAGTTTCTGATTCGGCCCGCCGAGATCCTTGAACACGAGGTGTCCGGTCACCGTCGACGCGCACAAGAAGGGCCGAGGCGGTCCGCCTGGGAATGCCGGCGTGAGGTCGAAGGGGGAGAGCAGGTTGAAGTCCGGCGGCACGCAGCCGAGCGCGCGCACGAAGGGCACCGCGCCGTACTCGTCGGTGTGGGGCAGCCGGAGGCTCCCGATAATGGTATTGAGTCCGATCATCGAGTAGAACGGCCCGTTCGGGTGCTCGTCGGGCACGCTTACGCGCACCGGTTCGGGCGCGATCGCGGCGGCCACATCGAGGGCCGTGGGACTGGACGGTGCGTCCGCCTCGCAACTCGCCAGGAACGGAAGCGCAAGGATCGAGGCGAGCAGCCCTAATGTCCGGTGATTCATGATTCCTCCCGGGGGATGGATCGGGGGCCTGCCGGGCGTGAAATCCTCGGCTTGGCGAATGCCAGGCGGCTCGCCGCCGAGGGCGACATCCTTTATCTGGCGGCCCCGGTCGGTGTATTCTTGACCACGATGAAGAGCGTCTCTCACCTGCGTCTGACCCCCGCCTCACCTCGCACGTAGAC